>NZ_JBHXJK010000017.1:12689-99537 GCF_042723255.1 Amycolatopsis thailandensis | reverse complement strand
TGCGCCAGGCGCAAGCAAGGGGGCCTTCATGTACCTGGGTCACTCCACCCGGGTGACCGTGAGGACCTCCGACGCCTCCTGGGACGGGATGTCGACCCGCACCGTGTCACCGTCCCGGATCTCACCGGCCAGCAGCTGTTTCGCCAGCTTGTCGCCGATCGCCGACTGCACGAGCCGCCGCAGCGGCCGCGCGCCGTAGATCGGGTCGAAGCCGTTCAGCGCGAGCCACTCGCGGGCCCCGGCGGTGACCTCCAGCGTCAGGCGGCGCCGCGACAGCCGGGCGGCGAGCCGCTCGATCTGGATGTCCACAATGGACGTCAGTTCGTCGGTGCCGAGCGCGTGGAAGACCACGATGTCGTCCAGCCGGTTCAGGAACTCCGGTTTGAACTGCCGCTGCACCACCGACATCACCGCGTCGTTGCGCTGACGCTCGTCGAGCGCCGGGTCGGCGATGGCCTGCGAACCGAGGTTCGAGGTCAGCACCAGGATGGTGTTGCGGAAGTCCACCGTCCGGCCCTGGCCGTCGGTGAGCCGTCCGTCGTCGAGCACCTGGAGGAGCACGTCGAACACGTCCGGGTGCGCCTTCTCGACCTCGTCGAGCAGCACCACCGAATACGGCCGCCTGCGCACCGACTCGGTCAGCTGTCCGCCCTGGTCGTAGCCGACGTAGCCCGGAGGCGCCCCGACCAGGCGCGCCACCGAGTGCTTCTCGGCGTACTCGCTCATGTCGATCCGCAGCATCGCGCGCTCGTCGTCGAACAGGAACTCCGCCAGCGCCTTCGCCAGCTCGGTCTTGCCGACGCCGGTCGGGCCGAGGAACAGGAACGAACCGGTCGGCCGGTCGGGGTCCGCGACGCCGGCCCGGGTGCGGCGCACCGCGTCCGAGACGACCTGGACGGCCTCCTTCTGCCCGATGACGCGCCTGCCGAGCTCCTCCTCCATCCGGAGCAGCTTGCCCGTCTCTCCCTCCAGCAGCCGTCCCGCCGGGATGCCGGTCCACGCGCTGACCACGTCGGCGACGTCGTCCGCGCTGACCTCTTCCTTGAGCATGACGTTCTGCTGGCTGACCTCACTGGCGGCCGTCGCGGCTTCGAACTCCTTCTCCAGCGCGGGAATCCGGCCGTAGCGGAGTTCGGCGGCCTTGCCCAGGTCGCCGTCGCGTTCGGCGCGCTCGGACTCGCCGCGCAGCTGCTCCAGCTGCTCCTTGAGTTCGCGGACGCGCTCGATCGAGCCCTTCTCGTTCTGCCAGCGCGCCGTCAGCGCCGTCAGCGTCTCCCGCTTCTCGGCCAGCTCCGACCGAAGCGCGGCGAGCCGCTCCTTCGAGGCGGCGTCGTCCTCTTTGGACAGCGCCATCTCTTCGATCTCCATACGCCGCACGGCGCGTTCGACCTCGTCGATCTCGACCGGCCGGGAGTCGATCTCCATGCGGAGCTTCGACGCGGCCTCGTCGACCAGGTCGATCGCCTTGTCCGGCAGGAACCGGGCGGTGATGTAGCGGTCGGACAGCGTCGCGGCGGCGACCAGCGCGGCGTCGGTGATGCGCACGCCGTGGTGCACCTCGTACCGCTCCTTGAGCCCGCGCAGGATGCCGATGGTGTCCTCTGTGGACGGTTCGCCGACCAGCACCTGCTGGAAGCGCCGCTCCAGCGCGGCGTCCTTCTCGATGTGCTGGCGGTACTCGTCGAGCGTGGTCGCGCCGACCATCCGCAGCTCGCCGCGGGCGAGCATCGGCTTGATCATGTTGCCCGCGTCCATCGCGCCCTCGCCGGTCGCGCCCGCGCCGACGATGGTGTGCAGCTCGTCGATGAAGGTGACGACCTCGCCCGCGGAGTCGGTGATCTCCTTGAGCACGGCCTTCAGCCGCTCTTCGAACTCGCCGCGGAACTTGGCGCCCGCGACCATCGAGCCGAGGTCCAGCGCCACCACGCGCTTGCCGCGCAGCGATTCCGGCACGTCACCGGCGATGATGCGCTGGGCGAGCCCTTCGACGATGGCCGTCTTGCCGACGCCGGGCTCGCCGATGAGCACCGGGTTGTTCTTGGTGCGGCGCGAGAGCACCTGCACCACGCGGCGGATCTCGGTGTCGCGGCCGATCACCGGGTCCAGCTCGCCGGCGCGGGCACGCGCTGTCAGGTCGACGCCGTACTTCTCCAGCGCCTTGAACGTGCTTTCCGGATCCGCGCTGGTGATCCGCGCCGAGCCGCGCACCTTGGCGAACGCCTCGCGCAGCGCGTCCGGGGTGGCGCCGTGCCGTTTGAGCAGGTCGGCGACCGGGCCGCCCTCGGTGGCGAGGCCGACGAGGAGGTGCTCCGTCGAGACGTACTCGTCGCCGAGTTCGGTCGCGAGCTTCTGCGCGTGCGTCAGCGCCTTGACCGCGTTCGTGTCGAACTGCGGGCTCGACACGGTGGCCCCGGTCGCCGACGGCAGCGCCGCGATCAGCGGCTCCAGCTCCTTGTGCACCTGCTCCGGATCGGCCCCGACCGCGGTCAGCAGCGGTGCGGTGAGCCCCTCACCCTGCGCCAGCAGGGCGCCGAGCAGATGCGCGGCCGCCACGTGCGGGTTGCCCGCCATCGTGGCCGCCTGCGCCGCCGACGAGATCGCCTGCTGGGTCTTCGTGGTCGGGTTGAAAGCGTCCATCCCTCACCTCGTACTAGGTCCTGCGAAGTTCTTGTCGACTCGTACAACGTCAGAAAAGTTGAGTCTGTTCCGCTCAAGTCTGAAAGGTTCAGCCGCCCGTCGGCGAGACGGCCTCCGCGGGCAGGCGCGGGCCCACCCGGCCGAGCCCGACGACGGCCGCGCAGGCGCACGCGGCCACGAGCACCCACGGGATCCACACTGCCACGGAGAACAGCCCGACGACGGCCGGAGCGATCACCGCGGCGAGCGTGAACGCGTATTGGAAGGCCGCCAGATAGCGGCCACGGGCCTCCGGCGGCGCCGCGGCTTCGGCCAGCGCCCCGGACCGCGGGCCGAACGCGAGATCGCCCGCCGCGAGCACGAGGGTCGCGCAGAGCAGGTAGATCGGCTGCAAGACCTTCGGCACGAACACCACCAGGAGGCACGCCAGGCACCACACGGCGAACAACGCCGAGCCCGCGCGCATCGCGGAGATCCGGGTCAGCCGCCGGGTGAGCCGCAGCCCGACGACTCCACCCAGACTGGTGACGACGGTGAGCAGCGCGATGATCGCGCCGGGCAGCCACCGGGGCCCCTGCAGGGCGTTGAAGACGTACACCGGCATCCCGATGAGGAAGAAGTCCATCGTGAGCGCGAAGAGCCCGCTGAACACGATCAGCGCCAGGTACGGGCGGTTCCGCCAGACCCGCGCGGGCCCCGAAAGCCGCCTCGGCCGCCGCTGGACCGGCGGCACCAGCGTCGAGAGGATGGCCGCGGCGACGACGAAGGTGGCGACGTCGATCATCACGGCGACGTACAGGCCCTCGCGCCCGATCCACACCAGCAGCCCGGCCGCCGCGAGCCCGCCCAGCCCGAAGCCCGCGGAGCGGACCATCGCGGCTTCGGCGAACGGCCGGTCCTTCGGCCCTTCGCCCGCCACGTCGGCGATGAGCGAGAACTGCGAGCTGTAGAACAACTGCTGCCCGGACGCGAGCATGACCGACGCGCCGACGACGCCGGCGAAACCACCGGCGAGCAGGAAAGCGCCCACTCCGGCGGCTTGCAGGACGTGGGCGCAGATCATCACCGTCCGCGGGCCGATCAGGTCGACGAGCCGTCCGGCGAACGCGGGGACGAGCAGCCCGGCCAGTGCACCGAGCGTGACCGCCGCCCCCGCCTGGGCGAGCGGCAGACCCACCACACGGATGACGAAGACGAGGCCCAGCGGGAGAAAGAGTCCCGAGCCGAAGTTGTCGATTCCCAACGCGACCAGCAACGCGACCCGGCTCCGCACCACTTCGACGCTACCGGCGTGACAGCGCTACGAAAGGTCCGTTCAGTCAAGACCGGCGGGTAGCAACAAAACCCCTCAGACGGGGCATGTGCGGCCGCCGAGGACCGCGCGGACATCGGCGTTCATCTCCGCCAGGCGAGTGGTCAACTCGATGACCTTCTCGTCGTCCCAGTCACCGAGCGCGCGCTCCATGAACTCCAGATAACCGGCCCGCCGCCGCCCCAGTTCCGCGCGGCCCCGTTCGGAGATGCTGATGATCGACGCGCGGCCGTCCTCGGGGGCGGGACGGCGGTCGACCATCCCCGCCGCGGACAGCTGGGAGATTTGACGGCTCACGACCGAAAGGTCCACAAAACGTCGTTTGGCGAGTTCCGAGGGACGCGCCTCGCCGTGCTTCGCCAGATCGGAAAGCAGCATCGCGGCCGCCGGATGCAGACCGGGGTCGTCCTGCCAGGCCTGCATTATCCAGGCGTGCTGCAGTTGGGAGGCGGCCTTCAGCTCACGCATCAGTTCGACCCTGGCGTCGTCTGCGGAGCTCATCGGTGCCTCCCGGCTACTTGTACAGTACAACTTTATTCGGCGACGCTTGCGTAAGACAACTATTTACCTCGTGAGATCGCCCACTGCCACGCGGATTCGAGTACACCCGTCCGGAGCAACGATGCGGGCAAAAGGGCTCCCGGCAGCTAGTCTCGCGAACGAGGCCGGAACCAGCCGACCGGCCGACAGCCACTGACCGGAGAGGTGAATGGTCCGTGAATTCTTCTCCAGTGGTCCCTCGTCCGTGAACCTGGGAAACTCTCTTCCGGTATGCGCTTCCCGATCAGCGACTCCCAGCCCGTGACGGCCGACGCGGTCAGCCCGGTACCCCGGTCGTCGGCGCCACGCGAAGCCCCGCCCGCGGTCACCGCGATGGTGCGGCTCATCCGTGACACCTGGGCGAAGTCGGAACCGTTCATCCCGGAGATCTCACAGTTCTTCTACGGGATGCTGTTCACCCTCGCGCCCGCCACCCGCGACTTCTTCCCGATCAACATGGAGGTCCAGCGCGGCAGGCTGGTGCGCGCGCTGGTCCACATCGTGCAGATGGTCGACCGGCCGGACGACCTCGTGCCGTTCCTGACCCAGCTGGGCCGCGACCACCGCAAGTTCGGTGTCATCCCGCGGCATTACGAGGCCGTCGGCACCGCACTGCTCGCCTCGCTCAAGAACCACCTCGGTCCGGACTGGACACCCGAGGTCGAACGGGCCTGGGCCGAGGCGTTCACCATCGTCGCCCGCGCGATGCAGGAGGCCGCCGCGGCCGACGTCAACCCGGCGTCGTGGTCGGCCACCGTGCTCGAACACCGGCGGCTCACCTGGGATCTCGCCCTGGTCCGCGTCCAGCCCGAATTCCCGGTGCCGTACCAACCGGGTCAGTACATGAGCGTCGAAGTCCCGCAGCGGCCGAGGCTCTGGCGCTACCTGTCCCCGGCGAACGCGCCGCGCGAGGACGGCGGGATCGAGTTCCACGTGCGCGCCGTCGACGGCGGCTGGGTGTCCCGCGCCATCGTCAGCCACACGCAGCCGGGCGACGTCTGGCGGCTGGGGCCGCCGCTCGGCAGGCTCGCCGTCGACCGGACCGACGGCCGCGACGTGCTGATGATCGCGGGCGGCACCGGCGTCGCGCCGCTGCGCGCCATTCTGGACGACCTCGCGCAATGGGGCGAGAACCCGAAGGTCCAGCTGTTCTACGGCGGACCGTCGCGTGAGGACCTTTACGACCTCGACGAGTTGCGCGCCCTCGCGGCCACGAACCCGTGGCTCACCGTGACCCCGGTGGTCGAGCACGGCGAGGAAGCACCCGGCTGTGTCCAGGGCACGTTGGCCGAAGCCGTTACACAGCAAGGATCCTGGCCGGGGCATCGCATCCTCGTCGCCGGCTCGCCCGCGATGATCCGGGCGACGGTGTCCCGGATGCTGGTCGCGGGCAGCGCGCTCGACCAGATCGCGTACGACCCCTTCACCATCGACTAGATCACTCGCCGCCTGAATTCGATTCCACAATGGTGATCAGTCGACGGCCGCATACCGTTACGTGACACCCGAATCACGGGGAAAACGCCACCCGATCGGGGGATCACACTTTCTCCGAGAACTGGCGAAAAACACTGTTGGACAAGGGAAATCCCGTCCTGCGTGATCACCTTCACTTAGTGCCAGAGGGGGTTGACGGCGCGTATATCGTTTGCTCCGTTCGAGCGGGAAACAACCATTCGTGGATCCTTTTGCGACTTTCGGGCCTACAGTCGAGATCCCTCGGGGGAAACAAGCACGATGACATCGGGTCTGGAGAATATGCCCGATCCAACTGGAGAAAATCGTTCACCCATGACTGCCGAAACAGTGAAGTACGAGCATCCACCCAGATCGTCCAGATCTTCACCGATTCCCGTTCCGCCGTTGATCGAGACACCCTCGGTGGACAAGACCGTCCAGATGGCGAAGCTCGTCCGGACGAGTTTCGCCGCTGTCGAAACGAAGGCCGACGAGCTCTCCCAGTACTTCTACGGTGCGCTTTTCTCCGTTTCGCCGGATACCAGGGCGTTGTTCCCGATCAACATGGCCACCCAACGAAATCGTTTACTGCGCGCGCTCGTCTACATCGTGCAGATGGTGGACCGGCCCGAAGAACTCACCACCTTCCTCAGCCAGCTCGGCCGCGATCACCGGAAGTTCGACGTCCTCGGCCGGCATTACGACGCGGTCGGCGTCGCGCTGATCGCCACGTTGAAAAGGTTCTTGAAAGACGACTGGACGCCCGAAGTCGAGGAGGCCTGGGTCACCGCGTACGGCGTCATTTCGAAGACCATGCGCGACGCCGCGAGCAAGGAGATCGGGCCCGCGTGGTGGAAGGCGCCCGTCGTCGAGCACCGGCTCGTGTCCCCCGACGTCGCCATCGTCAAGGTGCGCACCGATCAGCCGCTCCCGTACCGGGCCGGCGGCTACGTCAGCGTCGAAGTCCCGCAGCGGCCCCGGATGTGGCGGTACCTCTCGCCCGCCACCGCGCCGCACGACAACGGGTTGATGGAGTTCCACGTGCACGCCGTGCGCGGCGGCTGGGTCTCCCGCACGATCGTCCACCACACCCGCTTCGGCGACGTCTGGCGCCTCGGTCCGTCGCTCGGCGCGCTTTCGGTGCACCACACCGAAAGCCGTCCGCTGCTGATGATCGGCGGCGGCACCGGCGTCGCGCCACTGCTCGCCCTGCTCGACGAGATGTCGCGCTGGAAGAACAACCCGCCGGTGCACCTGTTCTTCGGCGGCCACCGGCCGGACGACCTGTACGCGCTCGACCACCTCCGCGGGCTGACCGTCACCTGCCCTTGGCTGACGGTGACCCCGGTGACCGAGGAAGGCACCATCGCCGGTGGCGACCGCGGCACGCTGGCCACCGCGGTCACGCAGCGCGGCGCCTGGAAGGAGCGTGACGTGTTCGTCGCCGGTTCGCCGTCGATGATCCGCGCGACGATCGCGAAACTGCTCGCCGCCGGGACCGACCTGGCCCGGATCAAATACGACCCCTTCACCCTGGACTGAGCCCCATACTTCGTTCGTATTAGGCCGATCGGCTGTTCTACCTGGGCCTGACGCAGCAGTAGGTCTGCGAATCATTGACCGCGGTCACCGGCGGATTTATGGTCTAGACCACATTGCTCCCCCTCAACGGGAACACCGTCGTTCCATCCCCAGGAGCCGGCATGACCGTCAAACGCAAGCTCGTGGCAGCCGCCGCCGGTGCGATCCTCGCCCCGATCGCCATCGTCGCCATCCCCCAGGTGGCCAGCGCCCATGGCTACGTGCTGTCCCCGCCCAGCCGCCAGGCGAACTGCGCCCAGGGCAAGGTTTCCGGCTGTGGCGCCATCGTCTACGAACCGCAGAGCGTCGAAGGCCCCAAGGGGCTCCGCAGCTGCAACGGCGGTCTTCCGGGATTCGCCGAGCTCAACGACGAGTCGAAGTCGTGGCCCGCCGCGTCGGTCGGCAACAGCGTGACCTTCAACTGGAAGTTCACCGCCTACCACCGGACCACGAACTACGAGTACTACATCGGCGGCACCAAGATCGCCGACATCAGCGGGAACAACTCCGCGCCCAAGGACCCGACGTCCCACACGGTCAGCCTGAACGGCTTCAGCGGACGGCAGAAGGTCCTCGCCATCTGGAACATCGCGGACACGCCGATGGCCTTCTACAGCTGCATCGACCTGCAGATCGGCGGCGGCAACCCGCCCACCAGCAACCCGCCGACCACCAGCAACCCGCCCTCGACGTCGAACCCGCCGAGCAGCACCACCAACCCGCCCACCGGCGGCACGTGGGCGGCCGGGACGGCCTACACGGTCGGCAGCACGGTGACCTACGGCGGCGCGACCTACCGCTGCCAGCTGGCCCACACGGCCATCCAGGGGTGGGAACCGCCGAACACCCCCGCGCTCTGGACCCGGCAGTGAAGCTGGCCCTCGTTCTCGTCGCCGGTCTCGTGGCCCTCGCGGGCTGCGGGGCCGGTGATGGCTCACCTCCCAACGCCGGTGCCCCGATCTCCCCGGTCCCTCAATCGGCCGCGCCGGCGTCCGCCGACTACAACGACGCCGACGTGATGTTCCTGCAGATGATGCTCGCCCACAACGACCAGGGCGTGGAGATCGTCAAGCTGGTGAAGACCAAGCAGGCGCAGAAACAGGAGCTCAAGGATCTCGCGGCCGCCATCGAGGCGACGCAGCTGACCGAGAGCACCGACATGCGGAACTGGCTGAAGAACTGGGGCAAACCCGAGACGGGCTCCATGGACCCGAACGCGCACCATCATCACGGTGGCGACGGGCTCACGGACAAGGGTCTGCTCGAAGCGCTGTCCAAAAAGGATGGTGCGGAGTTCACCCTCGACTTCGCCGACATCTTCGTGGCGCACCAGCACAACGGGGTCGCGCTGGCGAGGACCGAACTGAAGGACGGCAAGGACCCGGGGTCGAAGGCCCTGGCCCAGCGGATCATGGACTCGCGCACCGGCGAGGTCCAGCAGATCCGGACCCTGGTCCCCGGCCAGTAACGCGTTTAGTCCTCTAAATGCCCAGGACGCCTTCCGGCGCCAGACCACGGTCAGGGCATTTAGAGGACTAATTGCGTTTTTTGGGCTTCCAGACGACGAGCGCGGTCTGCTGCCGCAGCGGAACGAGATCCTTGCGGTAGGAGGCGTGCACGGCCGCGGCCGTCTGTTCGGCGGTGAGGTACGCCGCCGTGAGCTCCTCGGTCAGTTCGGCGATCCGGGCGCGGAGCGCGTCGACCTGGTTTTCCAGCTCGATGATCCGCTTGATGCCCGCGAGGTTGACACCGTCCTCTTGGGACAGTCGCTGCACTTCGCGGAGCAGCGCGATGTCCCGCATGGAGTACCGGCGGCCACCCCCGGACGTCCGGCCCGGCGACACGAGCCCCTGGCGGTCGTAGGACCGCAGGGTCTGCGCGTGCAGGCCGGACAGCTGTGCCGCCACCGAGATGACGAACACCGGGGTGTCCTCGTCCGCACCGTGCGGCAGCCCGCCGAACATCGTGCTCACCTGCCTTCGAGAAGTTCGGTGATCTCCGGTCGCGGGTCGTGATCGGACATGGCCTCCGCGTAGGCCTCCAGCGCTTCACGGGCCTTTTCGTCCAATTTGGACGGAATGGCCGCCTGCAGGGTGACCAGCAGGTCGCCTTGCGAGCCGTCCCGCTTCGCGATCCCCTTGCCGCGCACGCGAAGCACGCGGCCGCTCGCCGTGCCTTGCGGCACCTTCAGCGAGACCTTGCCCTCCAGCGTCGGCACGGTGATCGTGCCGCCGAGGGCCAGTTCCGCGAAGGACACCGGCACGGAGATCGTCAGGTCGAGGTCCTGGCGCCCGAACACCGCGTGCGGCGCGACGTGCACGCGGACGTACAGGTCGCCCGGCTGCGCGCCGCCCTTGCCCGGTTCGCCCTGACCGGCCAGCCGGATCCGCTGGTCGTCGGCGACGCCCGGCGGGATCCGCACGGTCAGCGTGCGGGTGCGGGTGCTGACGCCCTCGCCCGCGCATTCCGGGCAGGGGTCGTCGATGATCGTGCCGCGGCCGCGGCAGTCGCGGCACGGCTCGGAGAACGCGAACGCGCCCTGGCTCCGGCTGACCAGCCCGCTGCCCTGACAGGTCGAACACGTCCTCGGGGAGGTCCCCGGCTTCGCGCCGTTCCCGCCGCAGGTGGAACAGGTCGCCGGGCTCGACAGCCGCAGCGGCAGGGTCGCGCCCTTGACCGCCTCGGTGAAGTCGATCCGGACGTCGGTCTCCACGTCCGCGCCGCGCTGCGGCCGGTTCGCCGTGGCACCGGCCGCGGCGCCTCGGCGGCCGAAGAGACCGCCGAGGATGTCGCCGAGACCGCCGAAGCCGCCCTGCTGCTGGCCCGCCTGGCCGAAGATGTCGCCGACGTCGAAGCCGCCGCTCCCGCCGCCACCGCCCGGGAAGCCGAAGCCACCCGGACCGCCGGAGCCGAAGAGGCGGCGAGCCTCGTCGTACTCCTTGCGCTTGGACGCGTCGGAAAGAACGCCGTACGCCTCGGAAACCGCCTTGAACTTCTTCTCGGCCTCCGCGTTGCCCGCGTTGGCGTCGGGGTGGTTCTCCTTGGCCAGCTTGCGATAGGCCTTCTTGATCTCGTCCGCGGTGGCGTCGGAGGAGACGCCCAGCTCACGGTAGAAGTCCTTACCGATCCATTCCCGTGCACTCACCGAACGTCTCCTCCTTTCACGCCGTATCGCCGATCAGCGGTTGTTCTCATCGAAAAGTTCGCCCTCGAGCGGCAGCTCGCCGCCGACGGGCGGGTCCACCGGGGCGTCCTGCGCCGCCGGCGCGGGAGCGGCTCCCGGCTCGTGGTCGGTGACCCCGACCAGCGCCGCGCGCAGCACGCGCTCGCCGAAGCGGTAACCGCGGCGCATGACCGTGGTGACCGTCGGGCCCGCGACGTCCGGCGAGGTGCTGTGCTGGACGGCTTCGTGCACGCTCGGGTCGAAGGCTTCGCCCTCGGCGCCGAACGGCTCGAGCCCCGACCGCTGCAGGCTCCCGACCAGCTTCTCGCCGACCGCCTTGAAGGCACCCGTCAGATCGCCGTGCTGCTCCGCGCGCTCGAGGTCGTCGAGCAGCGGGAGCAGGTCGTTGACGACCGACGCCTTCGCACCGGTGACGACCTGTTCGCGGTCGCGGTCCACGCGCTTGCGGTAGTTGGCGTACTCCGCCTGGAGACGCTGGAGGTCGGCGGTGCGTTCCGCCAGCTCCTTCTCCAGTCCGGTGGCCACCGTCACCGAATCGTCCACGATGGAGTCCCCGAGGCCGGGGCCCGCGTGCGTCGCGGGCTCCGGCGCTTCGGTCACTACCGGTTCTTCGGCCGGAGCGGCGTGCTTCGGACCGTCCTGAGGTTCGGCCGGGGCGGCCGGACGGACCTCACCGGTCAGCGGGTCGATCCGCCTACGGTCCCGCACGACCACCGGTTCCTCCGGGCCACGGCCCTCGGTCTCGTCGTAGCGTCCCGTCACTTCTTGTCCTTCTCGTCCTCTTCGACGATCTCGGCGTCGACGACGTCGTCCGCCTTGGCCTGGGAACCGGTGCCCGCGCCGGCCGTTCCGGCGGCGCCTTCACCGGCGGCACCTTCGGCGCCCGGGGTGGCGTTGGCGTAGAGCGCGGTGCCCAGCTCCTGCGAAGCGGTGTTCAGCTTCTCGATGGACTCGCGGATCTTCGCCGAGTCGGTGCCCTTGAGCGCCTCGTTGGCCTCGTCGATCGCGGACTTCACCTTGCCCTTGAGCTCCTCGGGCAGCTTGTCCTCGTTGTCCTTGACGAACTTCTCGGTCTGGTAGACCAGCGTCTCCGCCTGGTTGCGGGTCTCCGCCTCCTCGCGGCGCTGCTTGTCCTCCTCGGCGTGCGCCTCGGCGTCCTTGACCATGCGCTCGATGTCGTCCTTCGGCAGCGCGGAGCCACCGGTGATCGTCATCGACTGCTCCTTGTTCGTGCCGAGGTCCTTCGCGAGGACGTGCACGATGCCGTTGGCGTCGATGTCGAAGGTGACCTCGATCTGCGGCACGCCACGCGGGGCGGGCGGGAGACCGGTCAGCTCGAACATGCCGAGCTTCTTGTTGTGCGCGGCGATCTCGCGCTCACCCTGGAACACCTGGATCTGCACCGACGGCTGGTTGTCGTCCGCGGTGGAGAAGATCTCCGAACGCTTGGTCGGGATCGTGGTGTTGCGCTCGATGAGCTTGGTGAACACGCCGCCCTTGGTCTCGATGCCCAGCGAAAGCGGGGTCACGTCGAGCAGCAGGACGTCCTTGACCTCGCCCTTGAGCACACCGGCCTGCAGCGCGGCGCCGACGGCGACGACCTCGTCCGGGTTCACGCCCTTGTTCGGCTCGCGGCCGCCGGTCAGCTCCTTGACCAGGTCGGACACGGCCGGCATGCGGGTGGAACCACCCACGAGCACGACGTGGTCGATGTCGCCGACGGCGACACCCGCGTCACGGATGACGTTGTTGAACGGCTTGCGGGTGCGCTCCAGCAGGTCCGAAGTGATCTTCTGGAACTCGGCGCGGGAGAGCTGCTCGTCGAGGAACAGCGGGTTCTTGTCCGAGTCCACGGTGATGTAGGGCAGGTTGATGCCCGCGGAGTTCGAGCTGGACAGCTCGATCTTCGCCTTCTCGGCCGCCTCACGGATGCGCTGGAGCGCCATCTTGTCCTTGGTGAGGTCGATGCCGTTGGAGGCCTTGAACTTGTCGACCAGCCAGGTGACGATGCGCTCGTCCCAGTCGTCGCCGCCGAGGTGGTTGTCACCGGAGGTCGCGCGGACCTCGACGACACCCTCGCCGATCTCCAGCAGCGAGACGTCGAACGTACCGCCACCGAGGTCGAAGACCAGGATGGTCTGTTCCTTCTCGCCCTTGTCGAGGCCGTACGCCAGCGCGGCCGCGGTGGGCTCGTTGACGATGCGGAGCACGTTCAGGCCGGCGATCTGCCCGGCCTCCTTGGTGGCCTGCCGCTGCGCGTCCTCGAAGTAGGCGGGGACGGTGATGACCGCGTCGGTGATGGTCTCGCCCAGGTACGCCTCGGCGTCGCGCTTGAGCTTCATCAGCACGCGGGCGCTGATCTCCTGCGAGGTGTAGGCCTTGCCGTCGATCTCGGTCTTCCAGTCGGTCCCGACGTGCCGCTTCACCGACCGGATGGTCCGGTCGACGTTCGTCACGGCCTGGTTCTTCGCCGGCTGACCGGTCAGCACTTCGCCGTTCTTGGCGAAGGCGACGATCGACGGGGTGGTGCGTGAACCTTCCGAGTTGGCGATGACCGTCGGCTCGCCGCCCTCAAGGACAGCGACGACCGAGTTGGTCGTGCCGAGGTCGATGCCGACCGCTCGCGCCATGGTGTGATCCTCCTGCTAGTTCGTGACCTGCACGTTCGACCCCACCTTGAGTGGGTGTCACGCAAGTTCTATCGGGATGATGCGGTCTCCGTCAAGCCGGACTTGAGCCGACTGCACTCAACCTTGTACCCGGCTCAACGTGCGACCCGGGTGTCTTGTTCCCGGGCTACCGGCAGACCGTGCCCGGAGCGGGTGTGAGCCCGCTCACCAGGTACTTCACCTCTTCGGTGCGCACGCAGGCCGAGTTGAGCAGCCCCGTGTGCCCGTACCCGGCGTCGACCAGCAACGCCGAGTTCTCGATGTTCCGCGCGAGCCCCTTCGCCCAGACGAGCGGCGTCGCCGGATCGTGTTCGCCGCCGACCACGAGGGTCGGCGCCGCGCCCTTCACCCGCTGCGGTCGCGGGAGGTACGCCGAGGGCACGGGCCAGCCCGCGCAGCCGCTCGCCATGTCCCAGAACTCCGAGTACCGCCAGCTGTGCGGCGCGAGGGTCTTCACCAGCCCCTGCATCGCCCGCATGTCGGCGTAGGAGGTGAACGGCGAGCCGAAGTCGTGGCAGCCGATCGAGCGATACGCGCCGTAGGACGGGTCCAGCTGCGAGGACGGCAGCAGTCCGTCCGCGTTCCCCGCCGTCGCGTCGGCGATCCCCTTCGCGATCTCGGGCCAGAACGCGGGAAGGATCAGCGAGCTGTAGAGCCCGGACGCCATTTCCTCGGCGGTCACAGTGCGGCCGAGCTGTTTCGACGGCACGCCGCCGGGCGTGGCCATCAGCTTGTCGTAGGTGGCGAGGACGTCCTTGCCGCGAAGGACGCAGTCCGCCGAAGTCGTGCACCACTTCGCGAAGTCCTTGAGCGCGCTCTCGGTCGCGATGGCCTCGTCGAGGACGGCCAGCCGCGTCGGCCGCGAATGGTCGACGGCGCCGTCGAGCACCATCGCGCGGACGCGCTTCGGGTATTTCTCCGCGTACACGGCGCCGAGTTCGGAGCCGTAGGAGACGCCGAGCCAGTTCACCTTCGGCTCGCCCAACGCGACCCGGATCGCTTCGACGTCGTCCGCGGCGTGCCAAGTGTCCACAGAGGACAACTCGGGTCCTGTCCTCTTGAGACACTCGGCGCCCGAGGAACGGTTGTGCGCGATGAGCTTGTCGTAGTCGGGGCGGCTCTTCGGGAAGCGGCTGATGGCGGGATCGTGCAGATCCGGCCCGCAGGTGATCGCGGGCCTGCTGTCGCCGACGCCACGCGGGTCGAACCCGATGACGTCGAACCGCTGCCGCACCTCGGCCATTTCCGGTTTGTCCAGCGCGAAACCGCGGCCGCCGTACTTGAGCACGGTGACCCCGGCGCCGCCGGGCCCGCCCGGGTTCGTCAGCAGCGAGCCGACGCGGCGCGCGGGATCGGTCGCCGGCAGTTTCGCCAGCGCGATCGAGACGGTGCCGCTCACCTGGAGGTTCGCGCATTCCAGCGTCGGCGCGTACTCGGTCGCGCAGGGCTTCCAGTCGAGCCGGGGCGCGGCCGACGCGGGCAGCGCGGAAAGCGGCAGCAAAGTCAGCGCGGTGACCACCGCGAGGGTCTTCATACGGGCTTCACCGTGACAGAGCCGGTGCCGGACTTGAGGTCGAGGACGTTCGCCGAAGCCTGATCCTGGCGCACACCGGCTGTCTCGACCCCGCCGACCTCCGAACGGGCCTCGATGCGATACGCGCCGTCAGGAACGGAGACGATCACCTTGCCGACACTGGCGTTCGCGGTGACGGCGCCGGGCTTCGCGAGCCCCACCTCGATGTCCCCGGTGCCGGTGGTCAGTCGCACCGGGCCCGACGAACTCCCGATCTTCAGGTCCCCGACGTCGCCGCGCAGGTCGACCGAGGCCACGCGGGCGAGGGAGATCTTGCCGGTGCCGATGCCGCCGGTGACGGCCAGTTCACGCGGGACGACGACCTCGTAGTCCACGCCGCACTGGCTGCATCCGCCGAGGACCAGCGTGCCGTTCTCGACGCTGTGCGTCTTGCCGGGATTCCGCCCGGTGTAAGTCACTTCGCGGCGCAGCGAGACCGGTGCGCCGTCCTCGACCCGGAGCGTGACCCCGCCGACCGGGACGTCCACCCGGATCGCGGTGATCTGCTCGGTGACGGGTGTGCCGTCGCTCAGCGTCTGGCGGCTTTCGGTCGTGCAGCCGACGATGCCGAAGGCCGTCAGCGCGCCGAGAGCGAGCGCGCCGAGGACGCGCTTTTCGATGGTGCCCATGAGAAAGTGTTCCCCCGATAAAGTCCGTCAGGCCGCGTTGACCTTGACGCTTCCGCTGTCGGTGTTGAGATCGAGCTTGTACTGCGCCGAACCGGACTGGTTGACGTCGATGTCGCGGCGGCCGCTGTCGGTGGTGCCGGTGACGTTGTAGTCCCCGGAAGGCACCGTGACCGAGATCGAACCGCTGTCGGCCTTCGCCGTGATGTTCGCGGCCTTGACCAGTTCGAGGTCGATACGGCCGCTGTCGGCCCGCGCCTGGACGTTGCCGCCGAGCCGTTCCCCCTTGATGGCGCCGGAATCCGCGTGGACGTCGACGTCCTGGCCGATGTTCTTCAGTTCGACGCGGCCGGAGTCGGCCTTGACCTTCACCGTGCCCGGCACGTCGCTCACCTCGACCCTGCCGGAGTTGACCGTGATGTCCACAGTGGACACCCCGGCGATCTCCACCCCGCCGGAGTCGACCTTGCCCGTCACCGGAATCCCCGCCGGGACGGTGACGTCGTAGCCGACCTCGCAGCTGGTGCCGCAGCCGGCGAGGACCAGGGTGTCCCCTTCGACGCGGAAGGCGTCACCCGGCTTGTTCCAGCGATACTCGAACGACTGATGGACCTTCACCGGTCCGTTGCCCGTGCGGACCTTGAGGGCACCCGAGTCGTTGTCGACGCGGACGCTCTTGATCTGCTGGGTGAGCTCGCTGGTCGCCTCCGCGTCGGACGGCCACCACCAGCCGAGACCGGTGAGCACACCGACGCCGATCAACGCGATGCCCCCGAAGGCGAGGAGTGGGCGCGCCATGGTCTTGAGTCCCTCCAGAGCAGGTTTTCGTGTACCTCGACGCTAAGGGCAGCGCGGCGAGTTGGACATAGGGGTAACCCCCGGATTCGTCCCTGAACCCGCGCCAGGGTCCTAGGGGTCATAACCTGGCTTCGTCATCTGATCCACGACCAGGAGGACGCATGCCGCAGGCACCCGATCCGTACGACTTCCTGCCCGATCTGCCTGCCTTCACCTTGAGCAGCATCGACATCGAAGAAGGCGGCTTCCTGCCGACACCCCAGCTTTCCGGGATCTTCGGCGCGGGCGGCGAAGACCGCTCCCCGCAGCTGTCCTGGGAGGGCTTTCCCGAGGGGACCAAGAGTTTCGCCGTGACCTGCTACGACCCCGACGCCCCGACGGCGAGCGGGTTCTGGCACTGGGCGGTGTTCGACATCCCCGTGTCGGTGACCGCGCTGGCCGCGAACGCGGGCGACGAAGCGGGCTCCGGTCTGCCGAAGGGCGCTGTCACCCTGAAGGGGGACGGTGGCGTGAAGCAGTTCCTCGGCGCCGCCCCGCCGCCCGGGCACGGGCCGCACCGGTACATCTTCGCGGTGCACGCTGTCGACGTCGAAAAGCTGGACGTCGGCGAGGACGCCACCCCGGCGCTGCTGGGCTTCAACCTCTTCAGCCACGCCATCGGCCGGGCGACCCTGACGGCCCTGTACGAGAACAAGGGCTGAGGGTTCTCTTCGCGCGCGTGTCATGAGGGGTCCCCATCGGACAGAATTCGTCCCATGGGGACCCCTCATGACATCCGGCGGCCGGTCACCCTTCGCACCCTCACGCCCGACGACTGGACCGACTGGCGCGACCTGCGCCTGGCGGCGCTGCGTCACGACCCCGGGGTGTTCGGCGCGACGCTCGCCCACTGGGAGAACGCACCGGAAGAGCGTTGGCGCGCGAGACTCACCGAAGTCCCCTTCAACGTCCTCGCGACCCCGGCGGGCATGGTCTCCGCCACGGCTCCCCAGGACGGCGCTGTCGAACTCCTGTCACTCTGGGTCGCCCCTGCCGGCCGCGGCCGCGGCGTCGGGGACGCGCTGGTCGCCGCGGTCGTGGACTGGGCCCGTTCCGTGGGCGCCGAAACCGTGCGGCTCCGGGTCTACGACCACAACGCGAAAGCAAGGGACCTTTACTACCGCCACGGCTTCGCTGAGACCGGCGAGCCCGAGATCCTCAGCAGGAGCCTGGGGGTCGTGAGTGGTGAGGACGGTTCTAACCGTCCTCACCACTCACGACCTCCCTAAGCCTGCCCGTTCGCCCGAGCCCGCTCCATGTACTGCCCCTCCGGCGGGTCCCCGAAGCCGAACCGCCGGTACAGCCCGTGCGCGTCCGCGGTGTGCAGCATCCACCGGAACTCCGCGCCCGGCCCGTTGTCGATCATCTCCCGCACCAGCTCCTTGCCGAGCCCCGCGCCGCGCGCCTCGTCGACGACGAAGACGTCCGCGAGGTACGCGCTGCCGATGGTGTCCGAGAACGCCCGCGCGAAGCCGACGAGACGTCCGCTGGAAGTCTCGTACGCGCCCACGACGCGCCAGGCGTTCCTGAAGACCTTCTCGACCAGTTCGCGGTCTCGCCACTTGCCCCAGTAGACGTCGGCGGACAGGCACTTCCACACCACGTCGAGGTCCACCCGTGCCGGGTCGTCATCCAGTTCGTATGCGCCGACAGTCCTCATGATCCGCACGTTACCCAGCAGGTCAACGAGGTTTCAGCAGGTAGTCCACCACCGGCCGCAGCTCTTCGGCGGACGGCGGCTCGTCGTCGATGAGGCCCTGGATCAGCAGGCCGTCGATGCCGGCCAGGAACACCCGGAACGCGACCTCGTCGTCGTGCCGGACCATCGAGGTCAGCACGTCCAGCCAGCGCCGCGCGGCGGGCCGCAGCTCGGGTTTGCGCGCGGCCAGCAGGTACAGCTCGTACTCCGCCATCGTCCGCCCGCGCCGCGGGCCCAGCGCCTCCGCGAGCAGCCCGGCGACCTCTTCCGCGCCGCGGCTGCCGCGCGACCGGGCGCGGTCGATCATCCAGTAGACCTCGGTCGCCATGTCCCTCGCGCACGAGATGAGGGTCGCGATCAGCAGGTCGTCGAGGCTGGAGAAGTGATAGGTCGTCGACGCCGTCGGCACGCCCGCCTCGGTGGCGACCGTCCGATGGGTGACACCGGCGACGCCGTCCCGTTCGATCACCCGCAGCGCGGCCGCGATGATCTCGTCGCGCCGCTTCTCGCCCCTGGCCTTCCGGCCGTCGACCTGGATCTTCACTTAGTGCGCGCTCCCTGCCTCGATCAACACGACCCCGCCGACCACCAGTACCAGCCCGGCGATGACGGAGAGGTTGACCGGCTCCTTGAAGAACACCATGCCGACGGCCGCCACCAGCGCGACGCCTGCCGCGGCCCAGATCGCGTAGGCGACGCTCACCGGCACGCCGGCCTTCAGAACGTACGCGAGCGCGACGAACGCGCAGGCGTATCCGACCACCACGACGATGGACGGTCCCACCTTGGAGAAGCCCTCGGAAAGTTTCAACGAGACCGTGGCGGTCACCTCGGCGGCGATGGCGAAAGCGAGGAGAAGGTACGCACCCATGTCACAAAAACTACCTGGACGATCGTCTTAAAACAAAGAGAGGTGTACACCACATCGGTGGGACTTGGGCGCGGTCAGTGGGTTACCCATCAGTAAGAAGCATTAGTCTGCCCGAACCACCACACAGCTTCACTCGGACGAAAGGCACCCGACGATGGGCGCTGTACAGCTGACGCTCGGCGGGATCGCGGTCCTGCTCGGCGTCGTCGCCTGGGGAATGTTCTTCGCGACCATCGCCCGCTTCGTGCGGGTGATCCGCCTCGGTCAGCCGGACTCGACCCGCAACGGCCCGTTCATCCCGCGCATGAAGACCCTGATCAAGGAATTCGCCGCGCACACCCGGATGAACAAGGTCAAGAGCGTCGGCCCGGCGCACTGGCTGGTCATGTGGGGCTTCCTGCTCGGGTCGCTCGCCCTGTTCGAGGCGTACGGCGAGGTCTTCGTCCCGACGTGGGGCTGGCCGATCCTCGACGACTGGTCGCTGTTCCAGCTGCTCATGGAGCTGCTCGGGGTCGGCACCATCGTCGGCATCCTGATCCTGATGGGGATCCGCCAGAAGAACCACCCGCGCCGCGCGGACCGGCAGTCCCGCTTCCAGGGCTCCAACTTCAAGTGGGCGTACTTCATCGAGGCCGTCGTGCTCATCGAGGGCATCGGCATCATCGGGGTCCGCGCCGCGAAATCCGCGCTGGGCGTCCACGACACCCCGGTCTGGGCCGCGTTCGTCTCGCACCCGCTCGGCCTGCTGCTGCCGTCCAGCCCGAACCTGGTCACGGTGTTCGCCTTCGTCAAGCTGATGAGCGCCACGATCTGGCTGATCGTCGTCGCGCGCACGATGACCATGGGCATCGCGTGGCACCGCTTCAGCGCCTTCTTCAACATCTACTTCAAGCGCGAGGCCGACGGCGGAGTCGCGCTGGGCGCGCTCAAGCCGATGATGAGCAACGGCAAGGTGCTCGACCTCGAAGAGGCGGACCCGGACGAGGACACCTTCGGCGTCGGCAAGGTCGAGGACTTCAGCTGGAAGGGCTGGCTGGACTTCTCCACCTGCACCGAATGCGGCCGCTGCCAGTCGCAGTGCCCCGCGTGGAACACCGGCAAGCCGCTTTCGCCGAAGCTGCTCATCACGCAGCTTCGCGACCACGCCTACGCGAAGGCGCCGTACCTGCTCGCGGGCGGTAAGCGCGACATGGCCGGCGACGAGGTCGGGTTGTCCGGGGACGACATGTACGCGGGCATCGACGTCCTCGCGATCGCCGAGTCGCAGAAGGCGCTCATCGGCGACGACGGCGGCGTCATCGACCCCGAGGTGCTGTGGTCCTGCACCTCCTGCGGCGCGTGCGTCGAGCAGTGCCCGGTGGACATCGAGCACGTCGACCACATCGTCGACATGCGCCGCTACCAGGTGATGATCGAGTCCGCGTTCCCCAGCGAGCTCAACGGGATGTTCAAGAACCTGGAGAACAAGGGCAACCCGTGGGGCCAGAACGCCAAGGACCGGCTCGCCTGGACCGAGGACCTGGACTTCGAGGTGCCGGTGTTCGACGGCGACCTCGGCGACACCGAGTACCTCTTCTGGGTCGGCTGTGCGGGCGCGTTCGAGGACCGCGCGAAGAAGACCACGCGCGCCGTCGCGGAACTGCTGCACATGGCGGGCGTCAAGTACACCGTGCTCGGCTCGGAGGAGTCCTGCACCGGTGACCCGGCCCGCCGCGCGGGCAACGAGTTCCTGTTCCAGATGCTGGCGCAGCAGAACGTCGAGATCCTGAACTCGGTGTTCGAGGGCCGCGAACGCAAGGCGCGCAAGGTGGTCGTCACCTGTGCCCACTGCTTCAACACCCTCGCGAACGAGTACCCGGAACTGGGCGGCCAGTTCGACGTCGTGCACCACACGCAGCTGCTCAACCGCCTGGTTCGGGAGAAGCACCTGACCCCGGTGGCGCCGGTCGCCGAGGACGTCACCTACCACGACCCGTGCTACCTGGGCCGCCACAACAAGGTCTACGACGCTCCGCGTGAGCTCGTCGGCGCCACCGGCGCGACGCTGCGGGAGATGCCGCGGCACGGCGACCGGTCGATGTGCTGTGGCGCCGGCGGCGCGCGCATGTGGATGGAAGAGAAGATCGGCAAGCGGATCAACGTCGAGCGTGTGGACGAGGCGCTCGGCACCGCGCCGTCGAAGATCGCGACCGGCTGCCCGTTCTGCAAGGTGATGCTGAACGACGGCCTCACCGCGCGCCAGAGCGACGGACAGGCGAGCGAGAAGGTCGAGATCGTCGACGTCGCGCAGCTGCTGCTGAACGCCGTCAAGCGCAAGCCGGAACCGCAGCTGGTCCCGGCCGGAGCGCCGTCCCTGGACGCCGTCTCAGATGCTGAGCTCGACGGAAAGGCGGACGAGCCCGCCGACGAAACGGCCACCGAGACACCGCTTCCGGCGGAAGACAAGTAGAACATCGAGGTCGGAGGGAACATTCTCTCGCACATAATGCGAGAGAATGTTCCCTCTTGTTTTATCCCGGACATGACCATTCCGTTCCCATTACCCGTTCGGCGGTACACCGTGGCGATAGGCTGCAGCGGATCCGAAAAAAGGGGCGAGGAAAATCAATGGGCAACCGTCACGAACTCCGTCCGGGCAAGGGACACCGCCTCGCGATTCCGGGATCGTCGACACTGCGCCCGCCCGCCCGTCTCCCCTCGGCCGCGGCGCTCGCCAGGATGGCGCAGGAAGCGACCATCCCCAGCATCCCGGCCGCCCGGCGGCCGCCGCGCCGGGAAGCGCAACGCACGCGCGTCCGCCCGTACGTCCGCACGGGCGGACGCACCCAGGCCAAGCGGAACTTCGCCATCGAAGCGATGATCTCGGTCCGGAACGACGCGCCATGGAGCGCGCCGGGGTTCAGCGTCGAATTCCATTCCGTCCGATCACTGTGCCGGCGTCCGACTTCCGTCGCGGAAGTGGCGGCGTCACTAAGCGTTCCACTCGGCGTCGCAAAGGTCCTTTTGGGTGATATGGCCGAGCTCGGTCTGGTTACCGTTCATGAAACGCAGGCTGAATTCGACGGTCATCCGGCGCTCGCCTTGATGGAACGCGTCCTGCAGGGTTTGCGTCGCCTGTGAGATCGGCCCACTCGCACTACGCTGCGCTAGGTGAGTGAAGAATCCGGTGGCGAAAGCACCCTGACCGTGGTGCTGGCGGGTGGGGTCAACCTCGCCATCGCCGTGCTGAAACTGATCGCCGGGATCATCACCGGCTCCGGCGCGATGCTTTCGGAGGCCGCGCACTCGGTCGCCGACACGATCACCGAAGTACTCCTGCTGACCGCGCTGAAACGCTCGGACCGCCCCGCCGACCGCGTCCACCCCTTCGGCTACGGCAAGGAGCGGTACTTCTGGTCGCTGCTCGCGGCGGTGTCGATCTTCGCCTCCGGCGCGATGTTCGCGCTCTACGAAGGCTTCTCGACGGTGTTCGGGGAGGAGACCGAGCAGACCGATCCGATCGTCGGCTACATCGTCCTCGGGATCGCCTTCGTCCTCGAGTCCGTCTCGTGGTTCCAGGCCGTGCGGCAGGTGCGGCGCGACGCCGCCGACGCGGGTCAGAAGGTCTCGGTCTACTTGCGGATGATCGACGACCCCGCGCCGAAGACCGTCCTGTTCGAGGATTCGGCCGCGCTGATCGGCCTGCTGCTCGCCTTCGCCGGGATCGGGCTGCACCAGCTCACCGGCTCGCACGTCTGGGACGGCGTGGCGTCGATCGCGATCGGGGTGCTGCTGGCGCTGGTCGCCTACGTGCTCGGGCGCACCAACCGCGGCCTGCTGATCGGCAGGCAGGCGGATCCGAGGCTGGTGCGCGGGGTGCGGGACCAGCTGATGGGCGCGGCCGAGATCGAGGCCGTCGTCGATCTTCAGACCATGCTGATGGGCACCGACCAGGTACTCGTCTGCGCCCGCGTCGACTTCGACGATGCACTGGGCGCGGCGGACGTCGAACGCGCCTGCGTCCGGATGGCGGCCGAACTGATCCGGGAGTTCGGCGACGTCACCGAGGTGTTCATCGAACCGGTCCCGCGTACGGATCCCGAGCTGCGCGCGACGGTGCTGGCCCGCTACGGCGAGATCGCCGAACGCTGGGAAAAGGGTCAGTAGCCGAAGTTCTGCGTCCAGTACATGCCCTTGGTGTTGACGCCGACGCCGATCTTCTTCAGCTTGCAGTTCAGGATGTTCGCCCGGTGGCCCTCGGAGTTCATCCAGGCGTCCATCACCTTGGCGGCGTTCGACTGCCCCTTGGCGATGTTCTCGGCGCCCGGCTTGTCGTAACCCGCGGCACGGATGCGCTGGTCGAACGTGGTGCCTTCCGGCGTGGTGTGCGAGAAGTAGTTCCGCGCCGACATGTCGTCGCTGTGGCCCTGCGCGGCGGCGGCGAGATGCGATTCGTTGCTCACCGGGGAGCAGCCCGCGTCGGCGCGCTCGGAGTTGACGAGCTCGATGACCTGACCGGCGAGCGAGCTGTCCTGCGAACGAGGCGGGTCCTGGGCCTTGCTCGGAGTGGGCTTCGGGGTTTCGGAAGGCTTGGGCGGCTCGGCCTCGGCGGAGGAAGAGCTGGGCGGCGCGGACGAAGACGTGGGAGCCGCCGAAGACGACGTCGGAGCGGCGGAGCCGGGTGCGGAGCCGTCCGGTGCCGCGGAGGTCGTCTGACCGAAGTAGGCGGGAGGTTTCGCGAGGGCTTCGCCGGGTCTGCCCTTGGTGTCGGGGACGCTCAACGACAGATTGCTCAACGCGGTGCCCTGGAACCGATCGGTCACCATCAGGTAGCTCGCGCTCGCGATCACCCCGCCCAGCAGCACGCTGAGCGTGACAAGCAGTAACCGGCTTCGTGTTCTATTGGGGGACACGGGGCCGAAAACTATCACGAACTGGTTACGGCAATACCCCCGAAAGTAGTAATACCGGTCAGCGGTTGCCGCGAGTGATCATTTCCGTCGACTCATGGGTGATCGCGGTCGCGTCAGCCAGGAACCGGAGAACGGTCTCCAGCTCACCGTCCGTATACCCCTCACAGGCCTCCCGGACCCGCTTCACCAGGTGGTCCCACATCGGCGCGGCGGCGGCCATCATCGCCCCGTCGATCTCGATGAGCACCTTCCGGCGGTCTTCGGGATGCGGCTTCCGCGTGACGACCCCCTTGCCCACGAGCCTGTCGATGAGCGCGGTGATCGACGCCGGCGCGAGCCCGGAGAGCTGCGAAAGCGCCTTCGGCGTCTGCGGGCCGAAGCGGGCGAGGTAGTCCGCCACCTTGCTCTCGACGGCCGAGAGGCCCCCTTGCTCGGCGATCGCCGAGTGGAACATGACCGTCTCCGTCGACAACGCCCGCGATCCACCGAGGATCCGCTCGACCAGTTCCGCTCGCTCGCTTGACACGTCGGCCAGCCTAGCGGAGTCTTTAGTTCGACAGAACGAATTAGTTTCTAAGAGATTCGATGGGGTGAACTACATGGCGAAGGCACTGATCGCCGGTGGGGGTATCGCGGGCACGATCACGGCGATCGCACTGCACGAGACCGGCCACGAGCCGGTGATCCACGAGGCGTACGACCGGACCGCGGAAGGGGTCGGCGCGTTCCTGACCCTCGCGGTGAACGGACTCGACGCCCTGGCGCCACTGGGACTGAAAGGCCTGGTCAAGGACCTGGGATTCGATACGCCGCGGATCAAGATGCATCTGGGGAGCGGGCGTGAACTGGCGGACTTCGCGCTCGGCGGGCAGCTGGAAGACGGCACCGTCAGCCAGACCGTGCTGCGCTCCGACCTGTACGTCGCCCTTCGCGACGAAGCCGTCAGACGCGGTATCGAAGTCCGCTACGGCAAACGTCTGGCCGACGCGCAGGAGACCGGCGGCGGCGTGCGCGCGACGTTCGAAGACGGTTCGTCGTCCGAAGGCGACCTGCTGATCGGCGCGGACGGACTCCGGTCGCGGGTGCGGGAGGTCATCGACCCGCGGGCGCCGTCGCCGCGTTACGTGCCCCTGCTGAACACCGGCGGGCTGGCCGAAGGCCTGCGGCTGGACGACGAACCCGGCGTCATGCACATGACCTTCGGCAAGCGGCTGTTCTTCTCGCACGTCGTCCACCCGGACGGCGGCGTCTGGTGGTTCGCGAACGTCCCCCGGAAGCAGGAGCCGTCGCAGGCGGAACTCGCCGCGATGACCGGCGACGCGTGGCGCGAGGACCTGATCAGGCAGCTGGCGGTGGACCGCACCCCGGCCGTCGGGATCGTGCGCGCGACGCGCGAGATCTACCGGCCGTGGGCGACGTACGACTTCCCGAGCGTGCCGACCTGGCGGACGGACCGGATGGTCATCATCGGCGACGCCGCCCACGCGACCTCACCGGCGGCGGGCCAGGGCGCCGCGATGGCGATCGAGGACGCCGTCACGCTGGCGCGATGCCTGCGTGACGTGCCCTCGATCCCGAAGGCGCTCGCCGCGTACGAAGGACTGCGCCGCGAGCGCGTCGAAGCCGTCGTCGAGCGCGGCAAGCGCAACGGAGACGCGAAGGCGGCCGGGCCCGTCGGACGGGTGATCCGGGACTTCTTCATCTCACGGGCGTTCAAGAACCCGCCTGCCGAGGACCCGAACGCCTTCATGTGGCGGCACCGGATCGACTGGGAAGCCCCCGTGAGCTGACTCGTGTCTCCCCAAGGGCGCTCAGCGCCCGACGGAGACTTCACCGTCGAGCGCCCGCTCTTGGGCCGGAGGCCCACGGAAACACGATGAAGGGGCGGCTTCACTCCCAACATGACGCGGGTACGCCACGTCGCCCCTTCGGCGGGTTTCCGTCAGCGCTCGACAGAAATCACCGCCAGGTGTCGACGCGGTGGAAGTTCTTGTACGCGCGGCTCGGGGTCGGGCCCCGCTGCCCCTGGTAGCGCGAACCGGCCTCGTTCGAGCCGTACGGGAACTCCGCCGCGCTGGACAGGCGGAAGATGCAGAGCTGGCCGATCTTCATCCCCGGCCAGAGCGTGATCGGCAGGTTGGCCACGTTCGACAGTTCGAGGGTGATGTGGCCGGAGAAGCCGGGGTCGATGAAGCCCGCGGTGGAGTGGGTGAGCAGGCCGAGGCGGCCGAGGGAGGACTTGCCCTCCAGGCGGCCGGCGAGGTCGTCGGCGAGCGTGACGGTCTCGTAGGTCGAACCCAGCACGAACTCGCCGGGGTGGAGGACGAAAGGGTCTTCGCCCTCCTTCTCGACCAGCGACGTCAGCTCGTCCTGCTGGAGCTGCGGGTCGATATGCGTGTACTTGCTGTTGTCGAACACGCGGAAGAAGCGGTCGAGTCGCACGTCGATGCTCGACGGCTGGACCATCGTCGGGTCGAACGGGTCGACGCCGAGACGGCCGGCGTCGAGCTCTTTACGGAGGTCACGGTCGCTGAGGAGCACGCGCTCAGCGTAGTCAAGCTGCCTTCATGTGCCTGCCGTAGGTGGTGTCGGGGCGGAACACCTTGGCGACCTGGCGGAGGTAGTGGCGCCGTCCGGCGGCCCCGATCAGCTCCTGGAGCGCCGTCGCGCCGGGCACCACCCGCCGGACCGTCTCGGCGGCGAAGTTCACCCCCGCCACCGCGACCACGGCCGCCTGCGCGATCGGATCGTCGGGCAATTCCAGGAAGTCGGCGTTGGTCTTGCCGAGCAGGAGCCTGCTGATCGCCCCGTGCCCCGCGACCGACACGTGCGCGAGCACCTTGCCGAGCGCGCCCCGGCCCTCGCCGATCCCGGCGTGGGACTTCATGAGCGCCGCGGCGAGCCGCTTGGAGTCGTCGTCGGGGATGAACTCGGTGGTGGCGAGCAGCCACAGCAGCCGCCAGGCGTCCTCCTCGTCGGCGGGCAGGAGCTCCTCGTCGACGCCCATCAGCCAGCCGACGTAACGCCAAAGGTGCAGGATGTCGGCGCGCTCGCTGGGGCTGTAGCGGAGCCCGAGCAGCTGCGTGCCGAAGACGTAGACGAGGGAGAAGAGCAGGAGCGTGCCCGCGGTCTGGACCTGGTTGACCGGCCTGTCCCAAGCGGCGTAATCCCAGTCCTTGCGACGGTTCATGGCCGCGCGCACGTGGGCGTGCACGATCCGCACCCGCAACGCCGACTCGTACCCGCGCCCGCCGAGCACCAGCGCGCCCGGCGTCGTCACGTGGATCCACCACGTCGCCGTCTCGACAAGACGACGTGACGCCTTGTACTCGATCTCGCCGGTGCCGACGAGCGACTTCGTGGCGCGCGAGGCGAGATAACCGCCCATCAACGAAACGTCGCCGAGCGGAAAGAGCCCGAGCAACCCGGCGCGCGTGATCGCCCGCGCCCCGCGGTCGAGGCGGTCCGGATCGACCCAGTACGGCGTCGCCTCGACGTCGCGGAAGAACGCTTCGAGCTCCTCCGGCGGATCCTCGACGCTCTCGATGCCTTGCCGCAGCGCCTGTTCGAACTGTCCCTGGGCACCTTTTCGCAGCAGCGGCACGAGCACGTCGGCCGCCGGGTCCTCCCGCTGCGCGAACTTCCGCAACCGGGCCACCTGGCGCTCGTCGCCCCCGATGTCGCCGTCGATGAACAGCCTTGACGCGACCCGGAACCCGCCTTCACGGAACAGCTCGGGGTCAGGAAGCCTCTCGCCCATCCGGATCACCTCCGATATAGACAACAAGTGTTGTCACTTTCGACGGCGACGTCAAGGTTGGGGTGGGTCTTGGCAAGGGGAGATCCGGACCATGTATGCTGGCCGAGCACTGCGGATGTAGTTCAATGGTAGAACATCAGCTTCCCAAGCTGAATACGCGGGTTCGATTCCCGTCATCCGCTCTCTCGCGAAAGCCCCAGGTCAGTGGATGTCCACTTTAGACCTGGGGCTTTCGCTTTGGAGTCCCTGATGGCCGTGTCCCTCCCGGACGATCTCCGCGCCGACGTCCAGACGCTCTGGGACTACCACGACCTGCGGCACGAACTCCGGCCCGCCGACGCCGGGATCGGACTCGGCAGCCACGACCTCGGCGTCGCGACGTACGCCGCGGAACTGTTCCATGCCGGGATGTTCCCGCTCATCGTCTTCAGCGGGGCGAACGCGCCGACCACCGTCGAGCGGTTCCCGCGCGGGGAGGCGGTGCACTACCGCGAGCACGCACTTGAGCTGGGCGTGCCGGATGACGCCATCCTGGTCGAGCCCGGGGCGCGGAACACCGGGGAGAACATCGCGCTCACTCGCGCGCTGCTGGACTCACGCGGCGTCGAGGTCGGGTCCGTCGTGCTCATCTCTCGGCCGTACCAGCAGCGACGCGCGTACGCGACCTGCAAGAAACTCTGGCCCGAGGTCGACGTCATCTGCGCATCGCGGCCACTCCCGCTGGACGACTACATCGAGAGCATTGGCGACGTGGACCGCGTCATCAACATGCTGGTCGGCGACACCCAACGCATCACCGCCTACGCTGAGCGTGGCTTTGCCATCCACCAGGAGATCTCAAACTACGTCATGGCCGCCTACAAGCGCTTGATACGAGCTGGTTACGTGAAACGCCTTCTCTAGCAGAGGTACTCTTTGCCGTTGCGATCGCCCACAAAAGAAATAACCTTAAAATAAGGACTATTAAAATTACTCTAGAAAATCCCGCACCCTGACGAATTCCCTACGCGTCACCAGCAGGAAAAAAGTTTCACTCGACTATTTAAATCAACTCAACTGACCCGAATCCAGACCTGCCTCTCCATTGCTTCCTGATTCGATTTCCTTGCGAATCTTCAAGTTTTCCAGACTTATACGAGTAGCAAGGGTGGCACCCAAGCCAAGCTCAAGATTCTTCGAAGAAATTCCAGTAGCAATACCAACAGCTGGCGGAAGAACTACTTCCTCTACCTTGCGAATTACCTGCCTGAATACTTCAAGCCAATTGTTGAAGCGCTCGATCGCGGAAGGCTCCTCAGAAGCCTGCTCCGCAACAACAACCCCAACCTCAAACGCCGTGACTTGAACTGTTCCAAGCAGGTGAGAGAAGCCACGAATACGAACGTAGGTTACCTTCTCCAATGCTATCGAGATCGGTCCGAGCATTCTAATTCGCGCAACCTCTGGTATGTCCATAGCGTTTTCAATGTCAATGCGAAGCTGTCCAAGTTGGTCGTACACCTCCTCCAGAACGCGAACTAGCTCTTCATCGCTACCTTTAGGCTTATGCTCCGGGCCGGCCAAACTCAAAAGAGATGAGAGCGTCGACAAGGAATCGAGCGCAGAATCCGCTATTAGATCATTTGACGAATAAGCTGTAGTGTCATTAAATGAAATTCCAAATATCGGCCGCGCCCATTGCGGACGGTCGCGGAGCAGCGCGGAAGCCCGGTGCCGACGTTGCGGCAATGAATACACGGCACGTTCCACATCCCGAAGAAGGCTTGCCGCCTCAGAACGCACCGATATGGCATCGCCACCCGTAGCGACCAGTGGCGCAATTTCACCCCACATTTGCGTCACGGAGCCGTTGGAACTCAAATCCCGGAAGAGTCCCAGGACACCATGCAGGCGACCAGCGGGCTCGTCTGGAAGTTCGCTAAGTGGCAACATCTACTGCTCCCTCTGACGCAAAATCGGCGCTCAAGCTTAAGATCTTAAACCTTGCTCAGTGCAACGCAATCAAGAAACACTATTCGATATCTAATCACATGAAAGATTGCGCAAAGGTTTGACCTTAACGGAGCACTCTCACCGGTGTCCCGACACAGCGAATCCATGATCACCAGAGTCAGTCGACTCCATCGCCAGTTGGCCCTGAAGCGGGATCTCGTGCACAGCCGCGCTGTCTGCCGAACTTGGCTCTAAGGGATCAAGGCGCCGCCACCGGCGGCGCGCACGTCACCGTCCGTACGGCGGGCTTCGCCCCATGGCGGACGCCGGCCTCCCGCTCCGCTCCGGCAGGCGCCGCCGGGCGAGCCCGCCGACGAGGCAGCACCGCACAGCGCGCCGCCGCCACCGGGAGACCCATGGAGCGCGACGTCAGATCACCCGACCCACCTGACCGCGTGGCAGTGGTCACCGGGTGTCCCTCGCTGCTCAGCGTCTAACACCGTGCCGCTCGCATCAAGGCGGGAAAGCGTGCCTTGACACGACCGACCCGGCGCTAGAAATTGCAGGGGCGAGGGAAGCGGAGCGAACAGGCACAAAGACGCAGGTAGAGACAGGGCGCGTTGGGCCATTAACGGGCCATTCAGAGGGGGCAACCACGGTCAATCGCGGCCACCCTGAGGAAGCGCCGTCCGCAGGTCAGAGCCACTTTCCAGCATGATCACCCTGGTTCCCAAGCTGAATACGCGGGTTCGATTCCCGTCATCCGCTCTCATGCGAAAGCCCCAGGTCAGTGGATGTCCACTTAGGACCTGGGGCTTTCGCTTACGCGTGCCATCGGCCGACCGGGACCCGGTTGGCCGCCCTGATCTTCGTCGTCGGAAGTCGTGCTCCTTGCAGTGACGGTCGACAAGCCTGGACGGCCGGTCCGCAATCTGCGCGTCGACCAAAGACCTCAAGGCGCGCCGCCCCTGGCAACAATCAGCTTAACGATCTGGCCATCATCCACCAGGTCGAAGCCGTGCAGAATCCGTCGATCACCCCCGCCCCAAAGGACCCAGCCGACCTGGCCGACACCAGGTACACCTTGACCAACAACCTCCCGCCTCAGTAGCCCGCCGCCTAGCCGGATCGTGCACAACGGCCGGTCACGCCACCGACCGCATGGCTCGTTTGTCATTGGGATGCGGGGAAGTCCCGGTCAAGGGCTCGGATAAACCGTTCGCACCAAAGCATTCGCTAGGTATCTTTGTTGCCCATGAGCGATGAAGTCGACGGGCGGCCCGTACCCGAGCAGTACGAGCACCTGCTCGAAGAATTGAACCTCGATGATCATCTGACACGAGAAGTCTACGCCTACTTTGGACTGGCCGCCTACCTTGCCAGCGTTATCGAGCACGGACTCGTCAACATCATCGTGCTTTCGCGGGTGGCAGAGGCCCGCGCCGGGAAGACGACGATCACTAGCGACCCCTGGGAATCTTCATTTAAGAAGACCTTCGGACAACTAGTCCACCGCTTCACAAAGTTGTCAGGCGACGAGGAGCGAAAGCTACAAGAGGACCTGGCAAGATGCTTGACCCAGCGAAACTTTCTGATCCACGGTTACTGGCGAGAGCGCGCCGAGACAGTTATGAGCCAAAATGGAAAACTGATGATGCTCGAAGAGTTAAGTGAGATGCATCAGGACTTCAGACAGCTCAACGAAGAGGTCGACCGAGTCACCTTTGACATCGGCGAGTCTCTGGGAGTGTCTCGCGAGGCAGCGGAGGCGGAGTACCAACGAATGCTTGGTTCCGTCGCTGAATAGGCGGTTTCGATACCCGTCATCCACTCTCACACTAAAGCCCCAGGTCAGCGCTTGCACCTACTTAAGACTCTGCTTTCCTTTTCCTTCGGAGCCCTCAGCGACCGATAATTTGGGGCCATAGCGCGTCGCGAAAGCCACTTTCGCGACGTCTGATGTCCCGAAAGTGGCTTTCGCGGCAAAGTACCGTCCGGGAACCCCTACCTGGACGATGCGGCTACTTTCGGGACCCCTCCCCTCAACCCACGCCTACCGTCCCAGCGTGCGGAGAAAGTCGAGTGACAGCACGGCGGCCGCCTTGCTGACCCTGCTGGCAGGGTCGCTGCTCCTCCCGGTGTTGCTGGTAGGCGTGGTCTTCCTCCTCATCGGGCTGAACAGGGGCAGCGGACCGGGGCCGTACACGGTCATCTTCGCGAAGGCGGGCGACGAATGCGGCGCGATGGGGCAGTACCTCGACGCGTCCACCGGCAAGCCGCTGCAATGCATGGGTCCTGGCGGATTCCGGACGGCCTCGCTCGAATTCCCCGGTTTCTCCCGTGAGCAGAACGACGAGGTGCGCCACTGGCTGACCACGTTGGCGGAGGACGGCGAGCTGAGCGTCTTCGACCACCGGTCGGTCCAGGCCAAGATCGACGGGATCGCGGCCGGTTTGCCGCCGGGAACGCGCGTCGAGCGGGAATCCGGCACGACGGAGATCTGGATCGGCGCGGCCTTGACCGCCGTCGGCCTGTCGGCGGGTTCCGGCTTCGCCTGGCGGTGGTACCGGGATCGCCGGAACGGTTTTTGATTTCCCGGCGTTGTTACGGTGCTGTACATGGAGATCCGGGAGTTCCGCGAAGAAGACTGGGCGCAGGTCTGGCCGATCGTGCGCGAAGTCGTCCGGGCGGCGGACACGTACACCTACGACCCCGACCTCACCGAGGAAACCGCGCGAGGACTTTGGGCCGAGAAGCCACCGAGCCGGACGGTGGTCGCGGTCGAGGACGGCCGCGTGCTCGGCACGGCCAAGACGGGCCCGAACCGCGGCGGCCCCGGCTCGCATGTGTCGACGGCCAGTTTCATGGTGGACAAGGAAGTTCGCGGCAAGGGTGTCGGCAGTGCGCTGTGCGCGCATGTGCTGGATTGGGCCAGGGCGCAGGGTTTCGCGGGTATGCAGTTCAACGCGGTCGTCGAGTCGAACGTCGCCGGGATCCGGGTCTACGAGCGGCTCGGGTTCGAGATCGTCGGGACGGTGCCGGGCGCGTTCGAGCACCCGACGCTGGGGCGCATCGGGTTGCACGTCATGTACTGCGACTTCGGCTGAGGCCGAGTGGTCAGCCTTCGACGAGTTCCCAAGGGGCGTCGGCGCTCGGCCGGTCGTACACCTGGCCGGGCGCGGCGCTCAGCACCAGCGCGACGTCCGGGTACAGCGTGACGGCGTGCTCCATCTCGAGGGCTTCGACCTCGAAATCCTCGTTCTCCGGCACCTGGAAACCGACGAGCAGCCAGCTGCCGTCGGCCTCGCGGACGACCTGGCGCACGGCGCGGGCCGGGGCGGCGGGGTCGGTGGAGATCTCGGCGAGTTCGGTGCTCACCTGGACTTCTTCCAGCGGCGAGCCCGGATGCGTCCACGCGGCCAGGCGGGCGGCACGCACCAGGAGGTCTTCTTCGTCGTCATCCGAGTCGGCGACCGAGCTCAGCAACCATGAGCGCCGCTCGGGGTCCCAGTCGGCGGCCATGCCGGTGGGGAGGCCGGCGAGCGCGGTGAACTCCGGGATGAGCTCCACCGCGTCCCGCAGGGGCAGCGCGCCGAAAGCGTCGCGGTTGAGGTCCATGTCCTCGGAGAACTCGTTGCCGTCGCTGATGAACCAGTCACCGTCGTCGTCGAGCACGACGAACGCGAGATTCGACGGGTCCTCCACGAGTGACCGCGAGATGATGACCGGCGATTCCGGATCCTGACGCAGCGGCCAGTTCTCGCTCGACATGCTGGGCTCCCAACGGGGTTGTCCGGCTGTGGGGCACCATCCCACCATCTCCGGCATCGTCGCCGCGCACCGGACCGGCCGAAGGCTATTCGCTGAGGTCGTACTCGTCGACGTCCAGCGCGGCGGCAGCTTCGGCGAGGAACGCGATCACGGCCGGTGACAGATGCCAGCCGAACTCCTCGCCGCCGTCGCGGTGGTGGAAGTAGCGCACCACCTGCAGCACCGCGCTCGCGCCTTCGTCCACCAGCTTCCGGATCCCCGGCCGGACCGGGGCGAGCCTGCCGATCAGGCCCTCGATCTGGTCGTCGACCGGCCCCGGACCTCGATGCGTCACCTTCCAGGCGTGCGTCCTCGGCAGCCGGTGCTCGGTGGACCTCGACCCCAGTACCTGGGCCTCGTCGGGCGCCATGCCGAGCCGCGCGGTGATCTCCCCGGCGGACACGGTTTCGCTCTTCAAGGCGAAGTAGCAGTACTGGTGGACCTTCATACGCCCGGCACCCTAGCTTTCAGGCAGGCTGACCAGGTGAAACGTGATCAATCGCTTATCGAACGTCTCGCGCGGGAGCGCAACGTCTGGCTGTGCACCCTCCGCGCGGACGGATCGCCGCACGTCACGCCGGTGTGGTTCGTGTACGTCGACGACGTCTTCTGGATCGGCAGCGGCGAGCGGAACGTCAAGGTGCGCAACGTCGGCGCTGATCCGCGCGTCAGCCTCGCGCTGGAAGACGGCGGCGCGCCCGCTGTCGCCGAAGGTCTGGCGCACGTTCACCGCGGGCACCTGCGCGAAGACGTTCTCGCCGCGCTGGCGGAGAAATACGACGGTTGGGCGGCCGGCGAGGAGATCGAACCGTTCGGTGCCAGGGTGTTGCTAGAAGTCCCCGTAAAGCGGTGGCTGCTCCGGGGTGTCGCCCAATAGTCTGGAAAGTCCGATACCGATCTTGGGATGGGACGATGCTGACCGGTGAACTGATTCGCTTACGGCCGCTGGAACCCGAGGACGCGGACACGCTGTGGCGCTGGCACAACGACCCGGAGGTCATGCGCTGGATGGCCGGGGACCATCCGGAGTCCCTCGCCCAGATTCGCGAGCGCTACGCCCGACTGAAGCCCAACAGCTACGAACGGACGAGCTTCGCGATCGAGAGCCTCGCCGTCGGCACGCTGATCGGCACCTGCACCCTGCGCGACGCCACTCCTGAGCAGGGCCGGGCCGAAGTCGACATCTATCTCGGCGAGAAGGACCACTGGGGCGGCGGCTACGGCACCGACGCCATGCGCACGCTCTGCCGCTACGGGTTCGACTCGATGCGACTGCACTTGATCGCGCTGTGGGTCGTGGCCGGCAACGAGGCCGCCATCCACATCTACAAGAAGCTCGGGTTCCAGGTCGACGGCAGGCATCGCCAGGCGTTCCGCGACCAGAACGGCGAGTGGCACGACGAGTACCTGATGAGCCTGCTCGAAGGGGAACTCCGCTAGTCGTCCAGACCTCTCGTGAGCCTGGCGGGTGCCTTCATCCGCCAGGCTTCCTCGATGAGCTCACGTAACTGCGCCTTGTCGACCTTCTCCAGGTCGACAAGGATCGCGCCGTAACCGTCGTAATGCGGGGTGGTGAAGTACGCGGGGTCGCCGGAGGCCAGCAGGGCCTCCTTCTCCGCGTGCTCGCACAGCAGCATCAGCCCGCCCTCGGCCTCGGTGCGCAGCCGGGCGAAGTTCTTGCCCGCGACCTTGAGCGACGGTGTGCGGTACGAAGTGGACTCCTCGACCTCCGGGAGCCTGCCCGCCAGGTCCACGACTTCTTCCCAGGTCGTCATGGCGGACATTGTGCCCTGGGTCACTGACAAAACCACCCCCGGAGACGCCATGAAAGGTCCTTTCCTTGCGAAATTCGCAAGGAAAGGACCTTTCATGGCGCTAGCGGAAGCGGCTACGGCAGGACGGTGATCCGGTCCGCGGCCGGCGGGGCGATGCCGGGGTGCGCGCCGAAGTACGCGATCAGCGCGTCGAGGTCCACCGGACCACCGGACAGGTTGGTCCCCTTGGTGAATTCGGCGAAGCCGTCCCCGCCGGCGGCGAGGAAGTTGTTCACCGACACGCGGTACGACGCCGCCGGGTCGATCGGCGCGCCGTCGAGCGTCAGGTTCGAGACGCGCGATCCCTGGGCCGCCGACGCCGAGTACGAGTACTTCAGCGACTTCGAGATCTGCAGGGTGCGCACGATCCCGTTGGCCTGCCACTGCTGTTCGAGCACGTTCTTCAGGTTCTCCCCGGTGAGCGTGATCGTCTGCATGATGTTCGCGAACGGCTGCACGGCGAACGCCTCGCCGTAGGTCACGACGCCGTCGCCCTCGCCGGCGGGCGAGGACGCGTAGGTGAAGTCCGTGCGGATGCCGCCCGGGTTCGTCATGGCGATCTGCGCGCCGTTCGACTTCGTGGCCTCGAGCTGAGCGTCGGCGATGACGTCGCCGAGCGGGGACTCGCCGGAGGCCGCGCCCTTGGCGACCAGGTCGGCGGTGATGGTGCCGACGGCCTTGTTCGCGATCGGCGCGGCCTTGGTCTTGGCCTCGTTGATCAGCGTCTGCACGTCGCCGTCAGGGTCGACGTCGCGGGTGACGATCTGGTTGTGCGCCTTGGTCTCGCCCCGCACGACGTCGCGGGTCCGGCGGTCGATCTTCAGGTCGACCACCGACAGCAGACGGCCGAACGACGCGCCCTGGATCACCGGACGCGGCTTGCCCTCGGGGTCGTTGATCACGCAGTTGTACTGCTGGTGGCTGTGCCCGGTGAAGATCGCGTCCACTTTGGACGAAACCTTCTGCGCGATGGCGGTCGCGGCGCCCGGCTTGACCTTGCACTCGTCCGGACCGGCGGTCTCGGAGTTGTCGCCCTGGTGCAGCAGCACGACCTGCGCCTTGACACCGAAGAGGTCGAGCAGCTTGGCGGTGCGGTCGATCGCTTGGACCTCTTCGCCGAACTTCAGGCCCTTGATCGCCTCCGGGGTGACGACCTGAGGCAGATCCTTCAGCGTCGCGCCGATGACGCCGATCGGGACGCCGCCGGAGAACTCGATGCTGAACGGCAGCAAGGCCGGGAAGCCGTTCTCGTAGTACACGTTGGACCCGAGGAACGGGAAGTTCGCACCCTTGAAGGACTTCCGGAACTGGCAACCGTCGGTCGGGTGGCAGCCGCCGTTCTGGATCCGGCGGAGTTCCTTGAGACCCTCGTCGAATTCGTGGTTGCCCACCACGGAAGCCCGGACGCCGAGCTGGTTCAGCAGCTCGACGGTCGGCTCGTCGTGGAACAGCGCCGAGATCACCGGCGACGCGCCGATGCTGTCACCGGCCGACAGGACGACCGAGTTGCGCGCTTCGCTCCGGAGCTTCTTCAGGTGCGTCGCGAGGTACGCGGCGCCGCCCGCATCGACGGTCTTGCCGCCGGGCAGCGTGACGCGGCCGCTCGAACCGGACGGCGGTTCGAGGTTGCCGTGCAGGTCGTTGAACGTGATGAGCCGGACGTCGGTGGTGGCCGGCGCGGCGGACGCGGGCGCGGCGACGGCACCCAGCGCGGTCAGCGCGGCACCGACGGCAACGGCCAGCCGGGTAGAGAGCTTCATTATTGGGCGCACGGCGGAGGAGTCTGCCTGGCGGAATTGACCTTCACCAGAGGAAAAAGCAGGACGATAGGCAAACGTCACATGGCGCGTGAGCTGCCCTCCAGCAGCACCCGCGCGACCATCTCCGGCTCGTCGTTCATCGGCACGTGCCCGCAGCCGCGCAGCACCAGCAGCTCCGCCCCGGGCGCGATCCGGCGCAGCTCGGCGGCCTTCGGGCGGGCGAGGATGCGGTCGCGTTCCGCCCACGCGATGGTCACCGGGACGTCCCGGACGACGCCGTCGAACCGGAACCCGCCGCGAGCCTGCTCCAGCGTCGGCCGGAAGCCCGGGCAGCCGGCCAGCGCGCGGATGTCCTCCATGACGACCTGCGTGGTGAGCCGATCCGGACGGCCGACGATCATCCCGGTCAGCATCGACCGGCCCGCCGGTGTCGCGGCGAGCCGCCGCGCGGTGCGCTCGGGGATCCGCTCCGCGAGCAGGCGGTGGGTGCGCAGCATGCTCAGCGCGTACCGCTGCTGGCGCGGCGTCCACAGCCCGGCCGGGGACAACGCCGTCACGCTGCGGACGAGACCCGCTTCGCCGAGGGCCAGCGAGAGCAGGCCGCCGAGCGAGTTGCCCGCGACGTGCGGCTTGCCGAGGCCGCGTTCGCGGAAGAACCTCCCGAACAGCTCGACCGCGGCTTCGACGCCGTAACCGCCGGAGTGCGGCGCCGATTCGCCGAACCCCGGCAGGTCGACGGTGATGACGTCGCGATGCGAGGTGAGCAGCGAAAGCACGGGCGACCAGGCCTGGCGGCGGTGGCCGACCCCGTGGATCAGCACCAGCGGCTCGCCGTGGCCCGCGCGGTCGAAGACGACGTTGTCCATCCCGCGAGGTTAAGCTATTTACTGCTACCGGCGGTAACAGGTAAATAAAGGCGTTCGCGCCGCCGGGTGATGTCGTTTGGCATCGGCTCCAGGTCACCCGTCGCGATGAACCCGAGCTTCAGGTACAGCCGCCGCGCCCGGTCGTTGTCCTCCGCGACGTGCAGCCACACCTCGCGCGCGCCGTCGGCCTCGGCGGCCGAGTGCACCTCGCCCGCCAGCTTCGCCCCCAGCCCCTGGCCACGGGCTTCGGCCGCGACCCACATCGAGTAGAGGATCCAGTCGCCGTCGCGGGCCCTCCCGGCGACGAGGCCCACCGCGCGTCCGTCGTCGAAGGCGGCGAACCAGGCGTCCCCGGCCAGCCTCGCGAGCCACTCCTCGTCGGTCTGGGCCCGTTCGGCCGCCGCGATCGAGCCGTAGTTCTCGGGGGTGTCCGTCAGGGCGCGCAGGCGGACGTCACGGAAGGCGTCGAGGTCTTCGGGGGTCAGCCGTCGAACGAGCAGCATGCGGGCAGAATCCCACGTCCGCCGATGGAGCGGGAAGGAATATCGCCGATCGGCCAAGATCGAGGTCAGCCACTTGGCCGATCCGGCCCCGTCCGCCGCGGCCCTTCGACCGAAGCGGCGGGATCACGCTGATCCATAACGTCCATGTCATGACGAACGCACAGGTCACCGCCTTGCAGTACGGCTTGATCGGCTTCTTCGCGCTTTGGGCGACGGCGCTGATCCCGCAGCTGATCGTCCTGCACGCGCGGCACGGCAGGGTGCGCCTTCGTCCCGTCCTGACCATGGCCGCCGTGCTGCTCTACGCCACCATGACCCTGGCGGTGACCTTCCTGCCGCTGCCCGGCCCCGGCGCCAAACGGCTGAGCCAGACCGTGCAGCTGCACCCGTTCCAGTGGATCGCCGACATCCACACCGAACTGCTCAAGCACGGGCTGCCGTTGGCCGACTGGTTCACCACCCAGACCTTCCAGCAGGCCACCATGAACGTGCTGCTGTTCGTCCCGCTCGGTTTCTTCGCCAGGACACTCTGGAAGCGCGGCCTCATCGGCACGACGCTGATCGGTCTCACCGCTTCGCTGCTGATCGAGATCACGCAGCTGACCGCGAACTTCGGCACGGCGCCCTACGTCTACCGGATCTTCGACGTCGACGACCTGCTCAACAACACCGGCGGCGCGATGCTCGGCTGGATCGCCGGAGCCCTGCTGCTCAGCCTCGTCCGGAAGCCCGTTCCTTCAACGGTCGAGCTTCAGCCTCTCGGCCGCGAGCGGATCGACCTCGCCCAGGTCCGCTAGCCTCGCCCGCCGCCGCTGGGCCGCGCGCCGCGCGGCCCGCCTGTCTTCCGCGATCACCAGCACGGTGGCCACGACGAAGATCAACGCGACCAGTCCGAGGATGAGCGAGAGCTGCAAAACGCCTCCTCGAAGACAACCTTGTGTGCGAGATCACAAACAGTACGCACATCGTGGTGAGTTGACCACCCCTTGAGACGAAAGTGGGTGTCGCAGGTCACGCGGGGTTCGCGGAGAACCAGGTCCGGTCGTCCGCGCACCAGCGTTCGAAGACCAGGCCCGCCCTGGTCAGAGACGTGTTCAGCGCTGTCGCGTCCAGTCGGCGGCAGGTGAACGCCTGGGCCCACGACCGGTCGCCCGCCGAGTAGCGGACGACGGCCGACAGCAGATCCCCGTCGCGGACGACCTGGCCCAGCCGGACGTCGACCTCGCCGATCCGGCCGCCCTGGCCGTCCCGGACCGACTCGAACCACTCCGGCGGATGCCACTCGACGAGCACCCGCCCGCCGGGCGCGACATGCGCGCGAGCGGTGGCAAGGAAGGCCGCGCGATCCGCGTCGGCGGCGGTGTTGACCAGGTGGCTGCCGAGCAGTACGGCGTCGAAGACCCGGCCGAGCCGCAGCTCCTCGATCTTCGAACACACCGTCTCGGCGCGGACCTCGGCGAGCATCTCCGGCGAGTCGTCCACCGCGACCACCGGATGCCCCAGGTCCAGGAGCGCGTGCGTGACCCGCCCGGCGCCGCTGCCGAGCTCCAGGATCGACGCGCCTTCCGGGACGGCCGCGTGCACGATCCCGGCCTCGCCGTCGGACGGCAGCAGCCGGTACACCTCCACCGGACAGCCGTCGGCCGTGAACGCCCCCTGATCCATACCCGCCAGCGTGCCGGAAACTGATCCGGTGAGGACGAAACCGACCAAGGACGAGCTGGCCGCCGCGTACGGCAAGACCATCGACGACGTCATCGCGCCTGATCTGGACGTGTTGTTCTGCGGGATCAACCCCGGCCTCTACTCCGGCGCCCTCGGCCTGCACTTCGCCAGGCCGGGGAACCGGTTCTGGCCGGCGCTGTATCGCGGCGGCTTCACCCCGCGCCTGCTCGACCCGAGCGAGCAGGACGAACTGCCCGGGCTCGGCCTCGGCATCACCAACGTCGTCGCACAGACGACGGCGCGAGCCGACGAGCTGACGCCGGACGAGTTCCGCGAGGGTGGGCGGCTTCTCACCACGAGGGTCGCCGAGTACCGGCCACGCTGGCTCGCCGTCGTCGGGATCACGGCGTTCCGGACCGCGTTCGGCCTGCCGAAGGCGAAGATCGGCCCGCAGGACGGCGAGATCGCCCGCGCGCGGGTCTGGGTCCTGCCGAACCCGAGCGGGCTGAACGCGCATTGGACGCCCGCGGCGCTCGGCGACGAATTCGGGCGCCTCCACGCCGAAGTCCACTCTGAGTAGCGAACGCGCCAAGATCCTCCGTCGGCGCGCTCATTCGAGCCTGAGATCCACAACCGGCCGATACGCAGAGTTTGCTGCGACGACGCGATACATCTATGAGGGGGATACCGCGTCACGCCCGCCGACCTACTGACTCGTAATAGTTACGAGGTGTCATCTCTGTCCGGTCCCGCAGGGGGGACCGGTTGACGAGGGTGACCACGCCGGGGGGCCGTGGTCACCGAATGGACTTCACGTCCTCTCGTCCGGGGATGACGGGCAAAAAAACGGAGGGGTCCGTGATGCGAGGCATCGAGCCGAACCGAACGCAGGCCGGCAGGCCTGGCGGACTGTCACCAGGTGGCCGCGGCCTCGGAGTGGCCGCCGTCGATCCGATCCCGATCTTCTGCGAGGGGCTGAGCTCACTGGTCCACCGCACGCCGGGGCTGCAATGGCTCGGGCACGCGACGAGCCATCACGCCGCGCTCCAGCTGTGCGAACAGCTCAAACCGGACGTCATCGTGCTGGATTCGGCGCTCGACCCGAACTGCCACCTGTCCCGGCTGCTCAGCGCCGGCGATCCGGCGCTGGTCATCATCACGATGATCAGGGACACCAACCGCACCCAGCAGTACCTCGCCGCGGCGATCGCGGCGGGCGTTCACGCGATCGTGCCGCGGGCGACCGACGGCCGTCATCTGACCGAGGCGATCCGGCGCGCGCACAGCGACCGCCGCTACATCGACCCGACCCTGGCGGCGCTGACGGCGCGGCCGAAGCGCCAGCCCGTGCTCCCCAAGCCGGGCGACGCCCCCAAGCCGGCGACCGCGCGCGGCCTGATGCCGCTGTCCCGCCGCGAGTACCAGGTCCTTCAGCTGGTCGCCGAGGGGCTGGAGAACTCCGGGATCGCGAAGATCCTCTTCCTGTCGGTGGAAACCGTGCGGACCCACGTCAAGAGCATCTTGCGCAAGCTTTCCGCCCGCGACCGGACACACGCGGTGACCATCGCGTTCCGATCCGGCATCCTGGTCACGAGCCCCGACGACGCGCACAGCCCGGCCGAGACGCCTTCGGCTTCTTCGATCGCGCCGTCACCCCGCTGAACCGGCACCGAGACCCCCCGTATTGCTGATTTACACATCACAACAGTGGCCATTCACTTGCCGCCGGTTACCCACAGGTAATATCCTGAAGTTACCGGCGAGTAGGGGACGTGTGCCCGGCCGGGGAGCCGAACACATTGGAGTGACGAAATGGGCCACTACAAGAGCAACGTCCGAGACCTGGAGTTCAACCTCTTCGAGGTACTCGGCGTGCAGGACCGCCTCGGCAAGGGCGTCCTCGCGGAATCCGACGAGGAGACCGCCCGCGGCGTGCTGACGGAGCTGAACAAGCTCGCTTCCGGTCCCCTCGCCGACTCGTACGCCGACGCGGACCGCAACCCGCCGGTGTACGACCCGAAGACGTTCTCGGTGAAGATCCCCGAGTCGTTCAAGAAGAGCTACCAGGCGCTGATGGACGGCGAATGGTGGCGGCTGGGCCTGCCGAACGAGCTGGGCGGCTTCGGCCTGCCCCCGACCGTGCAGTGGGCCGCAGCCGAGCTGATCCTCGGCGCCAACGCGCCGCTGTTCATGTACCTGGCCGGCCCGAACTTCGCCGGCATCGTCGACAAGAACGGCACCGACGAGCAGAAGCGCTGGGCGCAGGTCATGATCGACCGCGGCTGGGGCGCCACGATGGTGCTCACCGAGCCCGACGCCGGTTCCGACGTCGGCGCCGGCCGCGCCAAGGCCGTCAAGCAGGAGGACGGCTCCTGGCACATCGACGGCGTGAAGCGGTTCATCACCTCGGCCGAGAACGACATGGTCGAGAACATCATGCACCTGGTGCTGGCCCGCCCCGAGGGTCCCGGCATCGAGACCAAGCCCGGCACCAAGGGCCTTTCGCTCTTCCTCGTGCCGAAGTTCCACTTCGACGGCGAAACCGGTGAGCTGGGCGAGCGCAACGGCGCCTTCGTCACCAATGTCGAGCACAAGATGGGCATCAAGGCCTCCACCACCTGCGAGCTGACCTTCGGCCAGCACGGCACCCCCGCCAAGGGCTGGCTGCTGGGCGAGGTGCACGACGGCATCGCGCAGATGTTCCAGGTCATCGAGTACGCCCGCATGATGGTCGGCACGAAGGCCATCGCGACGCTGTCGACCGGCTACCTCAACGCGCTCGAGTACGCCAAGGAGCGCGTCCAGGGCGCCGACCTGCCGAACATGCTGAACAAGGCGGCGCCGCGCGTCACGATCACCCACCACCCGGACGTCCGTCGCTCGCTGATGCTGCAGAAGGCGTACGCCGAGGGCCTGCGCTCGGTGTACCTCTACACCGCGACGTTCCAGGACCAGGTGTGGACCGGCGAGGGCGACGAGGCTTCGCAGAAGATCGCGCACGGCGTCAACGACCTCCTGCTGCCGATCGTCAAGGGCGTCGGCTCCGAGCGCGCGACCGAGCAGCTCGTGCAGTCGCTGCAGACCCTCGGCGGGTCTGGCTTCCTGCAGGACTACCCGATCGAGCAGTACATCCGTGACGCGAAGATCGACTCGCTGTACGAAGGCACCACGGCCATCCAGTCGCTGGACTTCTTCTTCCGCAAGATCGTCCGCGACAAGGGCGCTTCGCTCGCCTACGTCGCCGGGGAGATCACGAAGACCATCGAGTCGGAGGTCGGCAACGGGCGGCTCAAGAACGAGCGCGGGCTGCTCAAGCAGGCGCTCGAAGACACCCAGGGCATGCTCGGCTCGCTGATCGGCTACCTGACCTCGTCGCAGGAAGACCCGCAGAACATCAACAAGGTCGGCCAGCACACGGTCCGCCTGCTGATGTCGGTCGGCGACCTGCTCATCGGCTGGCGGCTCATCAAGCACGCCGAGGTCGCCATCAACAAGCTCGACGCGGGCGCGTCGGCGAAGGACACCCCGTTCTACGAGGGCAAGATCGCCGTGGCGTCGTTCTTCGCGAAGAGCGTGCTGCCGGAGCTGACGTCGCGCCGCGCGATCGTCGAGGCCGCGGACAACAGCCTCATGGACATCCCCGAAGCCGCGTTCTAAACGGTTTAGTGACGAAGAGCCCTCTCCGATGCGGAGAGGGCTCTTCGTGGTTTCGAGGGTGTTTGCCGGGGGCATTTCCGTCCTGAGTCCGCCCGTCGGCGGACACCTCGGCAAAGGAGCTCTTCAATGACAGTCACCGGCATCATCACGGCGATCGTGGTCGGGCTGATCCTCGGGGTACTCGGCAGGTTCTTCGCCCCCGGCAAGCAGTCCATCCCGATCTGGCTGACGATCGTCGTCGGCATCATCGCCGCCTTCGTCGGCACCGCCATCGCCCGCGGGCTCGGCTACGCGGACACCAAGGGCTTCGACTGGCTCGAACTCATCACCCAGATCGTCATCGCCGCCATCGGGGTCACCCTGGCAGCGAACCTCTACGGACGGCGCGGCGTCACCCGGTAAGGGGTCTTGAGGCGCGACGAACCGCTTTCGGTGTCACCGTTGGAACCAACTGATTCTCCAGCGAAGGAGGAACCATGCTGGGTGGCATTTGGGGCATCATCACCACGATCGTGGTGGGCCTGATCCTCGGCGTCATCGGCCGGATGCTCGCGTCCGGCGATCAGAAGATCCCGATGTGGCTGACGATCGTCGTCGGCATCGTCGCCGCCTTCATCGGCAACTGGCTGGCAGGCGTGTTCGGCGTCCGCGACACCCCGGGCATCGACTGGATCCGGCACGCCTTCCAGGTCGGCGCGGCGGTCGTCGGCGTGATCGCCGCGTCCGCGATCTACGCGAAGGTCAAGGGCGGGCACCACGCCGCGACCTGAGGTGCCGTGAGCGGGACTACGGTCGGCCCCTGTGACCACTCGACTCGAACTCAGTGGCCAGGGGCTGACCTCCCTGTCCGGCGTCGCCCTTCCGGCGTCGCTCGAATATCTGGACCTGTACGACAACCGGTTGACGTCCGTTCCCGACAACCTCTGGTCGCTTTCGGGGCTCCGGGTGCTGAACCTGGCCACCAACCGGCTGACCTCCCTCTCGCCTTCGATCGGCGCGCTGCGGAATCTGCACACGCTGGACCTGGGGCACAACGAGTTCGAGACCCTCCCGGACGAGCTCGGCGAGCTCTCCGGGCTGACGGAATACCTCTACGTGAGCGACAACAGGCTGACCGAGTTCCCGGTCGCGCTGTGCTCACTCGGACGGCTGAAGTACCTGGGGTGCACGGACAATCGCATCTCCACCCTGCCGGACTACCTTTCCGGGCTGGCCTCGCTGCGTGAACTTCGCTTGTACGGCAACGGGTTGACCGAGCTCCCGGAATCGCTGGGGACGCTCTCCACGCTGCGCGAGCTGCACCTGCGGAAGAACCGGCTGACGTCCTTGCCGTCCTCACTCGGGGAGCTGAGCGAACTGCGCCAGCTGGACCTGCGTGAGAACCGGCTCGCCTCGCTGCCGTCGTCGATCGCCCGGCTGTCCAAATTGGACAAGCTGGATCTGCGATGGAACAAGGACTTCCGGGAACCGCCGTGGCTCGCGGACTTCGAGGCCCGCGGCTGCATGGTGCTGCGGTGAGGCTCAGGTGCAGATGACCGTGGCGCGCGGCGAATAGGTCGCGTTGCGGGTCTCCCGGCGGACCTCCGTGCCGGTGACGACGTCGACGAGCACGCGGGTGTCCGAGGTGCTGAAACCGGCGGCACCGGGATCCGGCACGCAGCCGGGACCGGAGCCGACCTGAACCGGCTGGGGGACGTAGGAATGCCGATCCCCGCCGACGCTCTGGACCGAAAAGCGTTTCGTGCCCCAGATCCGCACGGTCACCGAGCCGTTGGCGGGGATCACCTGGATCGCGATGCCGGTCGGGGCGTCGTTGACGATCTGCATCTCGACGGGCGAGCCGTCGTCGTTGATCGCCTTCACGTCGCGCGCGACCGGATAGCGGTCCAGGTAGTGGTCGTGCTCCAGATGCCCGCCGTCGGCCAGTCCGGCCAGATACGCGGCGTTGTAGAGCGTCGTCGCGAGCTGCGAGACGCCGCCGCCGACCACGACCGGTCCGGTGCCGTCCTCGTTCGACGGCGCGGGGACGTAGCCCGCGTCCGCCGTCCTCGCCCCGGACCGCGCGCCGAGGCTGAACGTCTCGTTCGGCTTCACGATGGCGCCGGAGACGCGGGTGGCCAGCGCCTGCACGTTCGTCATCGCCGGCCCGCTCAGGCCGGAGGTGGTGAACTCGCCGACGACTTCGTTGATGCCGAGGACGTTCGCCGCTTCGGTGCTGACGGCCGGGCTGCTGGCGTCGTAGACCGCCTTCAACTCCCGGTCTTCGCTCTTGGCGAGGGTCGCGGTCAGCGCGGAGAACGTGAGGTCCCAGTTGACCTTTCTCGCGTCCTTCGACGGCTGCACCGCCGGCCTGTCGCCGACGAAGACGATCTGCGCGTCCGCGCCGTCGGTCTCGGTCTCCTTCAGCTGAGGCTGCGCCGCGGCCCGGAGTTTGCCCTGGTCGATGCGGACTTCGAGGTTGCCGTCGTCGCGCGCGGCGAACTGGAAGGAGCCCGCGATCGCGTCCGGTTTCAGCGTCGCGTCCTTGCCCTCGCCGCGGATCAGGAGCGGCTTCGCGACCGCCGGCGTGACGATCTTGTCGAGCGCCGCGTGCACGCCTTGTGAGTTCGCCTTCACCGGCGCGACGTTCACCTTCAGCTCGACTCCGCCGTCGCCCAGCCAGCCGTCGGTGACCGTGGTGACCGCCGCCTTGACGTCGGCGAGCGTCTGCCCGGACCGCGGTTCGACCGCGGCCGCGGCGACCGCGCCGTCACCGCCCGCGACGGGCCGGAAGGTGATGTTCCCTTCGATCGGCGGACGGTTCAGCTGCGCGGCGGCGAGGTCGGACACGGCCTTTTCGAGCTTCGGCGCGTCCGTCCAGGTGACGACGCCGACCTCGCGGCTGGTGAAGAACGACATCAACCGCGTGTACGGGCTCAGCGGCTGATGCCCGGCGCGCCCCAGCGTCTGCGGCCAGTCCAGGCCGAGCCCGGACGAGGTCGGGTACAGGACCGTGTGGACGTCTCCCGCCCGGACCCGCACCGGCTCGATCAGCTTCGGCTCCAGCTCGCGGCGGAGCTTCGACTCGGCCTCCTTGTGCGTGAGGCCGCCGACGTCGATCCCCGCGACGGTGACGCCGCGCGGGACGTCCCCGGCGCTGACGATCAGGTCGACCGCGTACGCGAGCACGAACAGGCCCATGAGCACCCCGGCGGCCATGAGGGCCTTGCCGAGCCCCTTGCGGAACTTCGACGCGGGCGTCGGCGGCGCGTGCACCACCGCCCTGCCGCCCTCGAAGAGCTCGTCTACCAGGCCTTCGTCTGTTTCCGGAGCGTCGTCCGGATCCGGGAGGAGTTCGTCGGTGAACAGGTCGGTGCCCGGCTCGTCATCGCGTACCAACTCTCACCACCCCTCCCGCGGGCACGGAGCTAGAGGTACAACCCGGTGCCGTGTTCGGTCCGTTCGGTCGCCACGGCGTGGATGTCCCGCTCCCGCATGACCAGGTGTCCTTCGCCCTGGATCTCGACCTCGTGCTGCTCCTCCGGGTTGAACAGCACACGGTCGCCGGTCTTGACGTTCCGCACACTGTTGCCCACGCCCAGTACATCACCCCACGAGAGCCGTCGCGCCACTTGCGCGGTGGCGGGGATGACGATGCCACCGGAACTGCGGCGCTCTCCGTCCTCGGGGGACAGCTTCACGAGCACCCTGTCCTGCAGCATCTGAATCTCGAGTTTCGGCCTTTCCGACACAAGTGAGACTCTACTTACCCGGGTCCCCCGCCATGACCAGGCTCAGCGCGCTTTCTCCACCGTTTTCGAACCGCAACGGCACTCCCCAGTCCTGCCGGGTGATGCGGCAGGCGGGATGCTCGCCTCCGTCGTCACAGCTCGCGGCCTGCGCGACGACCTGCAAGACGCCTCCGGTCACCCCCTCGGCGAAGCGGAGCTTGCGGAACAGGTCCGTGCCGACTCCCGCGCCCTCGGCGAGGAGCTCCGGCGGCGAGGCGCTGATCTCCAGGCGCGTCGACGGGCCATAACGGTCGTCGAGCTTCTCGCCGGGCGGCGGGGTGAAGACGACGGAGAACTCCAGCTCACCCGGCGCCAGCACGGTCGGCGGGCGGCGGACCGCGTGCGCGTCACCGGCCACGGCCTGCTCGCCGAGCGGGACCGGCCCGATCCGGTTGCCCGCCGACTCGACGACCAGCAGCTCGCCGTCGTGCACCAGCAGGCCGGACGGCTCCGCGAGACCGGTCGCGAGCGTGGTCACCCGGCGGGTGAGCGGGTCGTAGCGGCGGACGGCGCCGTTGTAGGTGTCGGCGATCGCGATGATGTCGCCGGGCAGCACGGCGAGGCCGAGCGGATGCTGCAGGAGCGCCTCGTCGGCGGGTCCGTCGACGTGGCCGAAGGAGAACAGGTCGACGCCGACCGCGGTGTGCACGGTGAACGTCTCACCCTCGGGCTGGATCCAGCGCAGCGCCGACGTCTCGGCGTCCGCGAGCCACAGACGTCGTCCGTCGGGCGTTAGGCCGGACGTCTGCGCGAAGAACGCTTCGTGGACGTCGCCGTCTCGCAGACCCTCGACCGTCGTGCCGGCGAAGCGGCGGATGGTGCCCGAGACCGGCTCGAACACGCTCAGCGTGTGGTTGCCCGCCATGGCGACCACGACGCCGCCCGCGGGACCCCACCAGGCGACGTCCCAGGGGCTCGTGAGGTCGATGTCGAGCGCCTTGCCGGTGTCGACGCCGTCGCGCCACTGACGGCCGGTGCCGGCGACCGTGGAGACCTCGCCGGTGATCAGGTCGATGCCGCGCAGCCGGTGACCGGCCGTGTCGGCGACGACGGCGTGGTAGCCCGCGCGTTCCGCGACCTCGTACGGCAGAAGGGTGATCCCGGACGGCTCGGTGAAGCTCGCCAGGTCGAACGGCCCGTCCTGCGCGCCGCGGGCCCCGCTGCCGAAGCGGCGGATGATCGTCTCGCCGTCGGACGCGAACTCGACGATGGAGTGGTTGCCGGTGTCGGCGACCAGGATCCGGCCCTCGGCGGTGGTCACGGCCTTGCTCGGGAACCGCAGTTCGGCGCGCTGCTCTTCGGCCGGGACGTACGGGCTGCCGCCGCGGCGGAGCGTGCCCTTGGCCTCGTGGGTGGCGACGAGGTCGGCGATCACCCGGCGCAGCGCCTCGGCGTGCCCCTCACCGGCTGCGACGTGGACGACGTACCCCTCGGGGTCGACGACCACCAGCGTCGGCCACGCCTTGACCGCGTACTGAGACCAGGTGGTCATCTTCGGGTCGTTGAGGACCGGGTGGTGCACCTCGTAGCGCCGTACGGCCGCCTCGATCGCGGCCGCCTCGCCCTCGTGCAGGAACTTGGGCGAATGCACGCCGATGGTCACCAGGACGTCGGCGAACTCGGCCTCCAGCGGGCGCAGTTCGTCCAGCACGTGCAGGCAGTTGACGCAGCCGCTGGTCCAGAAGTCCAGCAGGACGATACGGCCGCGCAACCCGGCCAGCGTGAGCCGCTCGCCGCCGGTGTTGAGCCACCCGTCACCGGCGAGCTCGGGCGCCCGCACGCGGGACTGCGTTCGTGGGGAAGTCACGCCATGAGTGAACTACACGTGTCGCCGCTCTGTTCCGACGTCCAGGCGTTGAGAGGGCGAGCTCACCCCAGGGGAGGAGCCTCATGTGGGTGATGAGGGGGCCTTCTCCCAGACCGACACGTGCCCCGTGCTCCCGGCGGTGAACTCCGAACGGGCCCAATCCGCCCAGCGGTGCTTCGGGCGCATTCCGGCGATACGGGCCATGAGGTCCAGCTCGGCGGGCCAGACGTAGCGGAAGGGGATGCGGCGAAACCGCCCTGTCCCGTCCGGTGACACGGTCACGTGGTTCGACGTGAACTCCTGCGTGACCACGTCGTACTGGTCGAACCCGACATAGCCGGGGGTCATCGCGAAGGGGACGACGTCCTGTCCGGGCGGCAGGCGGCGCAGGTCCGGGAGGCCCACCTCGACGACGAACAGCCCGCCGGGCCGCAGATGCGCCGCCGCGTTGCGGAAGACGTCGACCTGGCCGTCCTGGGTGGTCACGTTGCCGATCGTGTTGAACACCAGGCAGACCAGCGAGAACTCGCCCGCCACCCGGGTGCTCGTCATGTCGCCGATCGTGACCTCGACCGCTTCGCCACCCGGCTTGTCCGCGATCCGCGCGGCCATCGCCCGGCTCAGCTCGATACCGCTCACCGGCACTCCGCGTGCGGCCAGCGGCGCGGCGATCCGCCCGGTCCCGACGGCGAACTCGAGCACCGGGCCGCCTTCGGCAAGGTCTTCGAGGACGTCCACGGCGGACGTCACCACCTCGGGGGCGTTCGCGCCGCCCGGGTCGTCGTAATCCGTGGCCACACTCTCGGGGAACCAGCCGTCGGCCGGGTCGTCTTCGACGCTCACGATCGCGGACGCTACCGCCGGGACCGCGCGCACTTCACCCCGTTTTCGCCGTCGCGCTCGACCGGCGTTAAAAGAGAAGGCGCCTGCGCGGTGCGCAATTTACGCTCGAACACATGTCCACTGTTGAGCACGCCTTCACCATCGAGGAGGCACACGTCCTCCAGGCGAGCTTGGCCGAACCCGTGCGTCCCGGGTTGAGCGAGGCCGAGCTCGACGACGTCGAAGCACGCTTCGGCTTCCGGTTCGCCGCCGACCACCGGACCTTCCTGTCCGCCGGGGTGCCGATCGGCGACCGCTGGCCGGACTGGCGCTGCGGCAACCCCGACCACCTGCGGAAACGGCTGGACTGGCCGGTGGACGGGGTGCTTTACGACGTCGAACACAACGGCTTCTGGCCGCCGGACTGGGGCATGCGCCCGATCGACCTCGCCGACGCGCTTTCGCGGGCTCGCTCACATCTGGCACAGGCCCCGCAGCTGGTTCCGGTCTGCGGGCATCGGTATCTGCCCGGGATCGCCGGGAGCGCGGGCTATCCGGTGCTTTCGGTGTATCAGACCGACATCGTCTACTACGGCTACGACCTGCGGGGATACCTGCGGCACGACTTCTGCGACGAGCCGCTGGGCCCGCCACCGGCCGGCGGGCCGCGGCAGGTCGAGTTCTGGTCGCGGTTCGTGGAGTGAACGGACCGTTCATACCTTGAGTTCGCGGTTCGGTGCCCCTACCTGTGGCCGATTCGCGCGTCGGGCGTCACCAAATGTGCCCCCGGCGATAGCAAAGGTCCCTTGCTCTTTTCGCGATTCGGCAAAGTGGTGGTAGGGGTCAGGATTCGGCGGCGGCCTTCAGCCGGGCCAGCGTCGCGGCGATGTTCGCCCGGTTGGCGTCGTCCCGCTTCCAGACCCCGGTGAACAGCGACGTCGGCCCGCGCAGCCAGCCCGGCCGCCGGTCCCACGTGCTCTCCACGGCCACGCACCCGTCGCCGGACGCCTCGATGTCGTACTGCCAGCGCGCGACGGGAAGTCCGGCGACCGTGGTCACCTCGAACGCGAACCGCCTGCCCTCGTCGGCGTCGGTGATCGTCGAAAGGGTGCTCCAGCGACGGATCCCGTTGCGGTTGCGGCCGCGGAACCTGGCGCCGACAGCGGGCCCCGCCGCCGCACCGACCCAACGGTGCCCCTCGTACTCCTCGGCCATCCCCGCGAGCGCGCCCGGGTCGCTGACCAGGGCGTACACCTTCTCGGGCGGGGCGGCGATCGCGATCTTTCCGGTGGCGCTGGGCTCAGTCATGGCATACCTCCGTACTGAGGGTATGTGAAATACCCTCAGTTGTCCCGCCGGAGCATGCGACTGATACCGGCGGCGACCGTCGTCGCCAGCACCCAGCCCGACGCGGTGAACCCGGCCGCGACCCAGTTGTCCATGCCGTGCATGTACCAGCGCGACTTGTTGCCGAAGTCGACGATCGGGACCAGGAGGTCGATCGTGTACAGCACCGGATTCCACTGCAAACCGGTGTCGTCCTGGTTGACCAGGCACCGCGGCCCGCTCACCGTGAGATTGGGTTTGGTGACGCAGTCGTCGACCCCGAGCCCGAACCACAGGCTTCCCAGCACCAGCAACGTCAGCAGCCAGCCGAGCGCGCGCACCGGACGGAAGCCGTAGCCGACCATCGACCGCTGCAACCAGCTCCACACGCGCACGCCCGGCCCGAAGAACTTGAAACCCTTCGCGAGCGCCACGTACCGGAATTGCTGCTTCTTCAACAGCACCGTGGAGGCGTGCTCTTCGTTTCCGGACGCGCGCAGCGTCGCCGCCAGCTGGTCGTAGGGTCCCGGCCGGTAGCCGTCCATCGCCTTGCGCAGCAACACGATCCGATGATCGATCGCGCGGTCGTCGTCGAGCGCGATGTCCTCTTGGAGGGCGTCGTACCGGAAATCCTCCAGCTCGATCCCGGTCGTCGACGCCCAGAACGCCTCGTTGTCACCGAGCGTCCCGCAATGCGCGCGCCGCAAGACGATCCGGCCCTCCGGCGGAACGGCGGGCGTGAGCAGGAACTCGTCGGCCGAAACGTCGCTGCCGTCGAGCGCGATCCCGTGCGGCGCGAGGGAACCGAGTCGTGCGCCGCGGAAGTCGACGCGCCGCGCGACCTGAGCGCCGTCGAGGTTGACCCCGCCCTGCGCGACGAACGGACGCTCCTTGTTCTCGGTGAGGATCAGATCACGGCCGATCCGCGCGGTGCGGACGTCCAGCGAGTAACTGGTGCGTGTGCGCGTGCCCGGCTCGGTCAGGCTCGTGCCGAAGAGGTTCACGCTGCCGCCGACCTCGGCGCCCTGGAGCCGCAGAGTGCCCTGGACGGTCGCGTCGGTGAGCTGGAAGTTGCCCGCGATCTTCGCGCGCCGCGCGGAAAAGACGTCGCGGCGCGGGTGCAGGAACATCGAGTTCCACGCCAGCACGTTGCCACCGACGGTGATGTCGGCCATGCGCAACTGCCCGGACGGCACCCGCAGGCTCGTCGCCTCGAGATCGCCGCCGATCGTGGTCCCGTCGAGGTGGATCGCGCGGTCGTAGTAGGGAATGCTCTGCCCGCGCACGACCTGGACCTCGGCGCCGGCGAGGCGCAACGAACCCCCGATCCGGGCGTTGACCATCCGCAGCGTCCCGGTCGCCTGCATGCCGTCGCTCAGCTCGAGGTTCCCGTTGATCGCCGACCGATCCGCGACCAGCGCCGGCCGCGGGTCGATGTACGGATCGTTCGACTTCCACGCGTCGACGACGATCGGCCCGGCCTGATTCACCGACAGTTTGGCTTCGCGAAAAATGACGTCACTGTCCACAGTGGCGCTCGGCAGGAACATGATCCCACTGGCGGAGAAGCGTTTCCGCTGCGCGGCGGGCCCGTAGTTGTCCACCTCGCACAGCAGGCTGCCGCCGATGTGGATCCCGTTCCCGTTGAGCGCGAAGCCGTCCCGGTTGTTCAGCGTCGCGCCCGAAAAGTTGACGTTACCGCCCGCCCGCATACCCGGGATGCGGACTTCTCCGTTGGCCACCAACCGATACGCCAGCAACGCGCCGACGATGTTGACCCGGTCGGCCTGGATCGCCTTGCCCCGCGGATGGGTGATCACCGTGCGGGTCAGCACGACCGAACCCTCGATGACCGCGTCGGTGAGATTGACCGCCGCGTTCGGCATCCCGCGTTCGCGATCGTCGCCGCGCTGGACCGTGGTCTCCTCGATCTCGTGCTCGCCGTCGACGTGCACGACACTGCGGATGAGGCGGACATCGTTGCGGGTGCGGAGATTGCGCGCTTTGAGCCCCGGCAGCCAGCACTTGCGGAACACGAGCCCGAGCAGATGCGCCTCACGGACGTCCGGCGGATGCTCGAACCGGCACCGCTCGAACCGGAACAGATACTTGATGTCGGCCGCGCGCAGATCGAGCGTTCCGGTGATGTAGGCGTCCTCGACCTGCACGATCGGCGCGTTGGTCGCCTGGCGGCGCCACCGGAGCAGACCGGTCGTCCCCGGCTTCATCAGCTCGGATGCCGGAACCTCGTACCGCTTGTCGGGGTTCGGAGCGAACGGATCGAGCGGCGGCAAGGCCGCGTCGCCGTTCGGTTCACCTTCCCCCGGATCGCGCGGCCCGTTGTTGCGCCGAAAACCCGGCATCGTCTCGCTTCCCTCCCCCGTCGTTCCCCTGCACCAGCGAAGCCGATCACCCCCGGGATTCGCAAGTGGGCCTGGGCAGCAGACCTGAACCTGCCACCTGACCGCGACGGCAGAACGGCCATCGCGGGTTCGAGACCAGGCCTTATCGGTGATCTTGACCGAACTCGCCGCCCGTCCGCTTGGTCGCTGCTACGGTCACGCACCGGAGTCAGAGGTGGACTACGGGTAGGTCGCGCCCTTCGCGGCCCGTGCGGGGAGGCACGACGTGAAGCGTTTCTTGCTCTTGGCGGCTGCGGTATCGATTTTGGCCGGTGGTTGCGGCACTCAGGCGGCCGGCACCGCGACGACGAGTGCGCCGTCCTCGGCGCGGCTTCCATCCGATGGGGCGCCGGCGGTGGCGACCCCGATCGCCAATACGGCGGTGGTCGAGGCGGACCCGTGCAGCGCCATCCCGTCGGCCGAGATCGAAGCGATCGGCGGGACGGTGGAGCGTTCACGGACCGTCGACCTGTCCGAAGGTCTGAACTGCAGTTGGTTGTTCTCCGAAGCTCCGAGCACCCTCAGCGCAGGCCTGGTGGTCGGCAACAAGAAAGGGTTGAGCGCTCTCTATGCGCAGAAGTCGACCGGGGGACTCACTACCTTCAAACCAGTCGACTCCATAGAAGGACACCCGGCCGTCATCTATGCCAACGGCAGCGAAGGCCGAGGAACCTGCACGCTCGCTGTCGGGCTCAGGAACGACCTCGTCTACACCGTCATCCCGCACCTGTCTTCCGGAAACCCCATGCTCGCGGACCCTTGCGGGATGGCGACCAAGGTCGCCGCCGCGGCGATCAAGAACCTCAAGAAGTCCTGATCAGGTGAAACCGTCGATCAGGACAAAAGTAACGTCGTCCTGGCAACTTTCGATGGTGATCTTTCACGAAGGGGCTGATCAGCGGTTTACCTGCTGCTATCGTCACCGGTTGGAGTCAGTGATGAACTACGGGTAGGTCGCGCCCCATCGCGGCCCGTGCGGGGAGGCACGACATGACACGACCGGGAAGTGGCCCTCAGGGGGTCTACAACCAGCTCAACACGACGCCGCCGCAGGCACCGCCGCCGGGGTCCGGACTGATTCAGGGCGCTACCGCCGCACCACCACCGCCGGGCCCGCCGCCGAACTACGGCGAGCTGGGTGCCGGGCAGGCCCAGGCCGACTTCGCCGCGGCGTCGTCGAACGGCGGCTGGGAATTCGACTCGGAGGCCATGGACAAGGTCATCAAATCCCTCGAGGACTGCATCGAGAACAACTTCAGCAGCGCCATGAGGGAAGCCTCGTACCTGACCGGTATCGACGCGATGGGTGACGAGGTCGCCAGCCAAGGTTACGTCAAGATCGCGAACGAGTCGGGGGCCTCTTATCAAAATTTCTTGGACGGCGCACGCAAGTTCACCAGGGCTTACGCCGACAAGCTAGTGGAAATAAAGACGGCGTACGAAAAGCAAGACCAGGCAGCGATCGACGCTCTCCGTTCCGTTGGAAAGGCTCTCTGAATGCGTGCTCGACTCGTCTCCGTTCTCACTGTTGCCGCCGTGCTCGCGGCCGGTTGCAATGGGGAAACCGGCGGTAAGGCCGAGCCTTCGACGCCCAAGCCTGACGCCACGACCCTGCCGCGCGCGGGAGCCCCCAAAGTGACGACCCCGTTGAAGACGGAAAAACTCACGAACGAACCCTGCAGCGCCGCGACCGATACGGAGATCGCAGGCATCGCCGGGAAGGTGAAAAGCTCGAAGGTGGAACAGATCGCGGGCGGCCCGACCTGCTCGTGGATCCTCGCCGACCTAGCGGGCTCGATCAACGGCGGTCTGAATGTCAGTCAGCCCGAAGGCTTGAGCCATCTCTACGCTCTCAAGCAACAGGGCAGCGGTGTCACGACGTTCCAACCCTTGCCTGACATCGCCGGACATCCGGCCGTCGTCTTCGCGAACGGTGGCGAAGGCGCGGGCAACTGCAACCTGGCTGTCGGACTTCGCGACGACATGATGTACACCGTGGTCACCGCCCTGTTCGACGACAGCCCCGCCTACAACGACCCCTGCGGTGCCAGCGTGAAGCTGGCCGAGTTGGCGATCCAACGTCTGAAGGCGGCCCAATGACCTACAGCGGATGGGAAATCTTCACCAAACTCAACGCCAACCCGAACACCACGAAACGCTTGGATGCGGCGCAAGTCGCTTCCCATCACTTGATGGTCGCCCACGGAGAAATCAGCACCGCCATGGAGGCCAGCCAGACGGCCTTGAGTTCCTTCTGGAAGGGCAAAGCAGCCGACTCCGGAGCAGCAGGCCTCGCCCCGCTCATCGCGACCTCCAAGATCGCGGGCGAGAACATGGACCGCGCCCGCCAGTCGATGTACGACCAGAACGGCTCCTTCCACTACACGCGCGGCAACGTCCGCCCGGTGGAGAAGGAGCGCGCGGGGGACAACGGGCCCGAGGACATCCTGTCCATCGGCGCGAGTGACGACGAGATCGCGGCGGCGAAGTTCGACGCGGACACCAAGCACAACGTCGAGGTCTACGAGCCGTACTACCAGAGCACCCAGCCGCGGCAGCAGTCGCTCGCGCCGGTTTATCCGGCCGCGCACGATCCGAACGTCTCGGCGGGGCCGATCACGGCGGATCCGATCGATCCCGGGACGAAGGTCAGCGGATTCAGTGGTGGGCACGGCGAAACCGGCGGGCGGCACGGCGGACCCGGTGGCGGGTACACCGGCGGCCCGAGTTCGTACAGCCCGCCTCCGGGGGCCGAGGGGTATCAGGCGCCGAGGCCGCCGCAGATCTCGCAGCCGCCCCGCATGCCGCAGATGCCACAGCCGCCGCGGCGGCCGATGCCGTCTCCACAGCCGAACGATCGGACCGACTTGTCCAGGACGGGCCCCGGGATGGAAGTACGTCCTGGCGACCACCGGCCGCCCGCGTTCGGGCCCGGAAGCGGCGGACCCGGAGGCGGTCCCGGTAGCGGCGGCGGATTCGGCCCGGGCTCGGGCGGGTTCAGCGGCGGCTTCGGCCCCGGTGGCGGCTTCGGGCCGGGTGGATCGACGGGCGGGCCGGGCAGCATGGGGCCCGGTCGCGGTGTCGGGGGTGGCATGCCCGGCGAGGGCGCGACGCGCGGACCCGGCGGGACTCCGGCGGGCGGCGCGGCGGCGGGGCGTCCTGGCACACCCGGTATGGGTGGCGGCGGCATGGGCGCGGGCAAAGGCGGCAAGGGCGGCGAGGACGAGGAGCACCAGCGCAAGATCACGCTGCAGGAAGAGGACGGCGACTCCATTTTCGGCGGCTACGACGGCGACAAGCCGGTTCCCCCGGTGATCGGCGCGTGACGTGCTCCAGAAACCCGTCGAACTGACGCTCCAGACCTACGAAACCCTGCTGGACCAACACAATCTCGGCGACATCCATCCGACGCTCGTCCGCGGCGCGCAGTGGTACCTGCCCGAGGAACGACGTGAACTGGCCGCCACCGCGCAGTCCGAATTGGACAGACAAGGACTGCTCAGGCGCGGCCGGATCGACGACGAATTCCTCGACACGCTGCGCTTCCTGCAGCGGCCGGCGGTCGAGTACTACTCGTGGGTGAAGTCGGAGGGGCGTGAACGGACCGTTCGCGCCGCGGGCAGCGGCCGCGAGGCGGTCACCGTCGTCCTGGTCGACAAGGTCGTCTACCTGAAGCCGACCCGGCCGGACACGCTCCCGCAGGATTTCACCGGTCTGCTGCCCGAGGCTCCCGGCGCGCGCACGCCGTCCTTGAACTGCTCGGAAGCCGACCTGCAAGTCCTCATGAAGGGCGAAATGCTGACGGGCGCGAGCCCGAGCATCCGCGACGCCAAGAAGGTCCTCCAGTGGATCCGGTCGCCGCACACCTTCTTCGGCAGGCTGTACGTCGCCATCCGTGACGGCGGCGGCAACCGGAAACGCGTCGAGCGGCCTCCTGGCTGGATGGACACCGAACAGGGCCGCGTCGTGTTCGGCCCGGACGCCAAGGGCTGGGTGAGCCTCATGGGCGCCGGGCCGCACGAAATCGCCTCGAAGGTGGTCCAGCTGGAGTCCCAGCTCCGAGGACGCTAACCCTGGTGGTTGGGATTCAGGACCCGTGAGAGGAACGTCTTCGTGCGTTCCTCTTGCGGGTCGCCGATGACCTGGTCCGGCGCGCCCTGTTCGACGACGACGCCGCCGTCCATGAACAGCACGATGTCGGCCACCTCACGGGCGAACTGCATCTCGTGGGTGACGACGAGCATCGTCATGCCCTCCTGCGCGAGCTGGCGCATGACAGCGAGCACGTCACCGACCAGCTCGGGGTCGAGCGCCGACGTCGGTTCGTCGAACAGCATGACGTCCGGGTCCATCGACAGCGCCCTGGCGATCGCGACGCGCTGCTGCTGCCCGCCGGAAAGCTGTGTCGGCAGCGAAGACTCCTTCTCCGCCAACCCGACCTTCGCGAGGTTGTCCCGCGCGACGCGCTCCGCCTCTTCCTTGCCACGCTTCAAAACCTTGCGCTGCGCGACAGTGAGGTTGTCGAGCACGCTCAGGTGCGAGAAGAGGTTGAACGACTGGAAGACCATGCCGATCTTCGTGCGGGCGCCGTCGATGTCGACGTCCGGATCGGTGATCTCGCTGCCGTTGACCACGATCTTGCCTTGCTGCGGTTCCTCGAGGAGGTTGACGCAGCGCAGCAGCGTCGACTTGCCCGAACCCGACGGGCCGATGATGCAGACGACCTGACCGCGTTCGACTCGCAAGTCGATGCCCTTGAGCACCTCGAGTTCGCCGAACGCCTTGTGCAGTCCTGAAACCTCGACGATCGTCTGGCCGCTCATACCGTTCCTCCGCCGGGCACTCCGGCTCCGTATTTCTTCTCTAGCCGCTGCTGCAGGATCGACAGCGGGATGGTGATCACCAGATAACACAGCCCGGCGACGACGACCGGCGTCAGCCCCCTGGCCTGGATCAGCGCCTGACGGCTGAACTGCGCCAGTTCCTGCTGCAACGGCGTGGTGCCGAGCAGGAACGCCAGCGAAGAGTCCTTGGTCAACATGATCAGCTCGTTGGCCAGCGGCGGCAGGATGATCCGGAACGCCTGCGGGATCACGACGGTGATCATCGTCCGCGCGGGCGACATGCCGAGCGAACGCGCGGCTTCGACCTGTCCGCGCGGCACCGCCTGGATACCCGCGCGAATGGTCTCCGCCATGTACGCGGACGACACGATGCCCAGCGCCAGCATGATCGCGATATTGCGCGGCAGGTTCGTGTTGAAGGCCGTCGGCACGCCGATGCCGACGGCGATGAAGATCAGCAGCGCGGGCAGGCCGCGGAAGAACTCGATGTACCCGCGCGCCACCCAGCGGTACGGGCCGACCGAGGAAAGTCTCATGAGGGCGAGCAAAAGGCCCAGCCCGAGACCGAGCGCGAAGCCCAGTGCGGTGAAGACGATGGTGTTCTTCAGTGCGACGGTGATGACTTCCGGGAACTGGTTGGCGGCGACTTCGAGATCGAAGAACGCCTTGCCGATCCTGCCCCAGTCGGCCAGCAGCGCGAGCACGACGACGATCACCAGCAGCAGGACGTATTGCCCGGTCCGGAAGGCCGAACGTCGCTGGCGGCGGCTCAGAGCCATTTCTCTCCTCAAACAGGTGGCGACAAACCTGTGGCCGGTGCGCTGGGCACCGGCCACAGGGCGGCATTAAACTAGTTCGTCGCGGATCCAGGCTGCCAGGTCGGCGCCTTGCCGAACCACTTCTGGTAGATCTGCGCGTAGGAGCCGTCCGCCACGGACGCCTTGAGCACCTCGTTGATCTGGCCGAGCAGGGCGCTGTTGCCCTTCTTCACGCCGATTCCGTAGAACTCGTTCGTCTTGAACTCGGTGACGACCGTCGTGTCCGGGTTCGTCTTCGCGAAGTCGTAGAGCACGCCGTTGTCGTTGACGCCCGCGTCGATCGTGCCGTTCTTGACGGCCTGCTCCAGCAGCGCGAGGTCGTCGAAGGTGACGATCTCCGCGCCCTTGGCTTCCTTCTGCGTGTACTCGGCGCCGGTGGTGGCCGACTGCACGCCGATCTTCTTGCCCGCCACGTTGGACAGATCCTTGATCGGCGAGCCCGCCTTGACCAGCAGCGCCTGGGTCGCCTCGAAGTACGGGTCGGAGAAGTCGAACTTCTCCTTGCGCTTGTCGGTGATCGTCATGCCGGCGGCGGCGAGATCGCACTGCCCGCTGTTCATCGACTCACCGGACTCGATGTTCTCGAAGGCGATGTCGACGATGCTCTGCTCGACACCCAGCTTCTTGCCGACCAGGTCGACCAGGTCGACGTCGAAGCCGACGATCTTGTCGCCCTGCTTCACCTGGAACGGCTGGTAGGGCAGGTGCGTGCAGGTGGTCACTTTGCCGGACGCGACGAGCTGGACGCCGCCGGCCGCGGTTCCGCCTTCCTCGCCGCACGCGGACAGCGCGCCCGCGGCTAGGGCGAGCGCCGGGATCAGGGCGAGCGCTTTGAATCGGGCCACGTCGTCACTCCTTGTAGTTCCCATGTGTCGAGAGCACGCATATTGCCACTCATCCGGCGGCAAGCACAGCACTACGACGTTACAGCGCCGTTTCGGCCGTCACGGGCATTGCATGAGGTATCGCGCCGACATGGCAGGGTGAGCGAGTATGGCGACCATGAACAACAACTCGGCGCCGCGGCTCCCACCTGCGGGCCGCCGCCCTCGCGCGACCACTTCGGCGAGGCGCGCGGCGAAACCCGGAGCGCAGTTCGACGGCTATCTTTCGCCGTCCAGGCCGCACGCGGGCGCGTACGACGAGATGTTCACCGCCGACGGCACGGTCCGCCAGCCGTACCGGGCGCTCTACGAATCGATCTCCGCGCTGACCTCGGCGGACCTCACGTCCCGATCGGCGGCCATCGACCGGGCGATGGTGGATCAGGGCATCACGTTCTCGCTGTCCGGCCAAGAACGCCCTTTCCCGCTCGATCTCGTACCGAGAGTGATCACTTCATCCGAATGGAGCAAACTCGAACGTGGCGTGGCCCAACGGGTTCGCGCGCTCGAAGCCTTTCTCGCCGACGTGTACGGCGATCGGCAGATCCTGCGCGAAGGCGTTCTCCCGCGACGGCTGATCACCTCGTGTGAACATTTCCAGCGCGAGGCGTTCGGGATCAACCCGCCCAACGGCGTCCGCATCCACGTGTCCGGTGTGGACCTGGTACGCGACGAAGAAGGCACCTTCCGGGTGCTGGAGGACAATCTTCGCAATCCCTCGGGTGTTTCGTACGTGATGGAGAACCGCCGCACGATGGCGCGCGTGTTCCCGGACCTATTCGCCCAGCACCGGGTGCGCCCGGTCGGCGACTACGCCTCCCATCTGCTGCGCGCGCTGCGGGCGGCGGCCGCGGCCAACGTCGCCGACCCGATGGTCGTCGTACTCACGCCCGGCGTGCACAACTCGGCGTACTTCGAGCATTCGCTGCTGGCCCGGCTGATGGGGGTCGAGCTGGTCGAGGGCCGCGACATGTTCTGCCGGGACAACGTCGTCTACCTGCGCACCACCGAGGGCGAACGGCAGGTCGACGTCATCTACCGGCGGATCGACGACGAATTCCTCGATCCGGTGCACTACCGGCCGGACTCCGTGCTCGGCGTCGCCGGGATCCTCAACGCGGCCCGCGCGGGCAACGTGGTGGTCGCGAACGCCGTCGGCAACGGGGTCGGCGACGACAAGCTCGTCTACACCTACGTGCCCGAGATGGTGAAGTACTACCTCAACGAAAAGCCGCTGCTGCCCAACGTCGACACCTTCCGCTGCTGGCTGCCGGACGAGTTCGACCACGTCATGCAGCACATGGACGAGCTGGTGATCAAACCGGTCGAGGGCTCCGGCGGCTACGGCATCGTGTTCGGCCCCGACGCGACGCAGGCGGAGCTGACCGCGCTCAAACGTAAAGTCCGGGCGAACAAACGCGGCTGGATCGCCCAGCCCGTCGTCCAGCTGTCCACCGTTCCGTCCAAAGTGGACGCACGGCTGGCGCCGCGGCACGTCGACCTCCGGCCGTTCGCGGTCAACGACGGCAAGGAGATCTTCGTCCTGCCGGGCGGACTGACCAGGGTCGCGCTCCCGGAGGGCAGTCTGGTGGTCAACTCGTCGCAGGGCGGCGGCTCGAAGGACACCTGGGTACTGGCGCCGCGATCCTCGACGGCGGAACGCGAGCTGGAGCGGCCCGCGCTCGGCGCACTGTCCCATGTGGACGGTCTGATCGCCGAGCAGGGTCCCGAGCTGACCACCACCCAGCAACAGCAGCAGCAGCAAGCGCAGGGAGGGTCACCGTGCTAGCCCGTAACGCGGAATCGCTGTACTGGATCGGCCGCTACGTCGAACGCGCCGACGACACCTCCCGGATCCTCAACGTCTCCGTGCACCAGCTGCTCGAAGACGCCAGTGTCGACCCGGACCACGCGAGCCGCCAGCTGCTCGCCGTCCTCGGCATCTCGCCGGAGGGCATGGATTCGCTCGACGTGTGGAAGCTGACCGAACTGGTCGCCTACGCCAAGGACAATCCGGCGTCGATCGTCGGCTCGATCAACTCTGCCCGGGAGAACACGCGCGGTGCCCGAGAGGTCGTCTCGACCGAGCTGTGGGAATGCCTGAACGCGACCTGGAACGCGGTACCGGACAGGCAGCGGTACGCGCGCCGCGCCGGACCGCACGCCTTCCTTTCCTTCGTGGAGGAGCGCGCGGCGATGTTCGCCGGACTCGCCGATTCGACGATGAGCCGCGACGACGGCTGGCTGTTCATGGTGCTCGGCCGCTCGATCGAACGCGCGGACATGGTGGTGCGACTGCTGCTTTCGCGGGTTCAGGACAGCGCGTCCTCACCCGGCTGGATCACCGTGCTCCGCTCGGCGGGCGCGCAGGACACGTATCTGCGGACCTATCGCGGCGCGCTCGACGCCGCCCGGGTCGTGCAGTTCCTGATGCGGGACACGCTCTTCCCGCGTTCGGTGTTCCACGCGCTGCGCCAAGCCGAAGAATGCCTGGAGCGGCTGGACCCCGGCGTCAACTCGCGGGCCAACGAGAAGTCCGAGGCACTGCGGCAGCTCGGCCGCGCCCGCAGCGAGCTGGAGTTCCTGCGGCAGTCGGATCTGCTGGACGACCTGCCGAAGCGGCTCGTCACCCTGCAGACGTCGATCAAGGACATCGGCGACGCGGTTTCGGTGCAGTACTTCCATTCGTCGCCGTGGGTGGCCTGGAGCGGTGCGGAGGTTTCGCTGTGACCTGGCAGCTTCGGGTGGCCCACCGGACCGGATACCGGTACGCGACACCGGCCACGCAGTCGTACAACGAGGCGCGGCTGACCCCGCGGTCCGACCGGCGGCAGACCACGGTCGTGAACCGCGTCGAGACGACGCCGGCGACCCGTGCGTACCGGTACACGGATTACTGGGGCACCGTCGTGACCTCGTTCGACCTTCACGCGCCGCACACCGAGTTCACCGTGCTCGCGACGTCGGTGGTCGAGACCGCCGACGAAGGCGAGCCGATCCGTTCGGCGTCGTGGAAAGACCTGCGCGGCGACACCGTGGTCGATCACCGCACCGAATATCTGACGCCGACGGCGTACACGCCGCGTGATCCCGAGCTGACGAAGGTCGCGCGCGAACTGCGGAAGGGGCTCGACCCGGCGGAGGCCGTGCTCGCCGTCTGCGAATGGGTCAACCAGCAGCTCAAGTACCAGCCGGGGACCACCGGCGTGCACAGTACGGCGACCGACGCCTGGCGTGCGCGCGAAGGGGTTTGCCAGGACTTCGCGCATGTGACGCTGGTGATGCTGCGCGCGATCGGCGTCCCGGCGCGGTACGTCTCCGGGTACCTGCACACGAAACCGGAGGCGAAGCTCGGTGAGACGGTCGAAGGCGAGAGCCACGCCTGGGTCGACGTCTGGACCGGCGGCTGGTGGGCCTACGACCCGACGAACGCGATCCCGGTCGGACCTCGGCACGTCTGGGTCGCCTACGGCCGAGACTACGCCGACGTGCCTCCGCTCAAGGGCATCTTCACCGGCGGCGGTCAGTCCACTTTGGACGTCTCGGTGCAGCTGACCCGGCTGACCTAGGGCGTGTTTCACTAGTCTGTTCGATGGGCTTCGTGATCCAGGTGGCTCCTGGCGGTGCGGGCGGATCGGCCTCGTACCGGGTCGTACTCGGGCGCATCCGCCCGTGCCGTCAGGAGTCACCTGGGCGCGAAGACCGCGAACAGACTTGTGAAACACGCCCTAGGCCCGTCGTCGGAGCAACAACCAGAGCAGGTACACGCCACCGAGGGCCGCCGCGACGACGCCCGCCGGGAGCAGCGAAGACGCCAGCAGGCGTTGGCCGACGTAGTCCGCCGCGACGACCAGGGTCGCCCCGACGAAGGCCGATGCCACCAGGTTCGGCCCCGGCAGGCGCGTCATCCGGCGGGCCAGCTGCGGCGCGGCGAGGGCGATGAACTGGAGCGGCCCCGTCGTCGCGGTGGCGGCGGCGACCAGTCCGACGGCGACCAGCACCAGGGTCAGCCGCACGCGAGGCACGTCGACGCCGATGCCGGTCGCGGTGTCGTCGCCCATCTCCAGCATGCGCAGCGCGCGGCCGTTCGCGAACACGATCGGCGCGAAGACCGCCATCGCGATCGCCAGCGGCACGAAGTAGGTCCAGTCGCGGCCGGAGAGGTCACCGACCAGCCAGCCGACCGCCTGCGCGGCGGCTTCGAGGTTCGCCTTCACCAGCAGGTACGCGTTCACGCCGCCCAGCACCGCGCTGACCGCGATCCCGAGCAGCACCAGCCGCGAACTCAGCAGACCGTGCGGCGCGCACAACGCCATCACCAGCAACGCCGTCAGCAGGCCGCCCGCCAGCGCGCCGAGTGAGACGACGCCGGGGCCGGAGCCGAAGAACAGCAGCGTCACGATGCCGCCGGTCGCCGAGCCGGTGGTGAATCCGATGACGTCCGGGCTGCCGAGCGGATTCCGGGTGATCGTCTGGAAGATCGCCCCGGCCAGTGCCAGCGCGGCGCCGACGAGGATCGCGACCAGCACCCGCGGCAGCCGTCCCATGACGACCAGGTACTGCGCCTTCGTGCCTTGGCCCGCCAGCGTCGCGAGCACCTCGCCGGGGCTCATCTCGTAGTCGCCCGTGCCGACCGAAAGCACGACGAGAGCGAGCGTCACCAGGGCCAGCGCGGCGACGACGATCGTGGATCGTCTGTCCAAACCGGACTCCCGGCGGACGAGCGCGGTCATCGGCGCACCGCCTTCAACCGGCGGGCGACGATCACGAACGCGATCCCGCCGACGACCTCGGTCATCACGCCGACCTGGATCTCCCCCGGCGAGCCGAGCAGGCGGCCGAGGACGTCGCAGCCGAGCAGCAAGACCGGTCCGAGCAGCGCCGACAGCAGCATCACCCAGCGTTCGTCCTGGCCGATCAGCGACCGGACGACGTGCGGGATCATCAGGCCGACGAAGGCGATCGGCCCGCAGGCCGCGGTCGCCGCCGCCGACAGCAGCCCGACGGCCACCATCCCGGCGGCGCGGACCAGCGCCGGATTCGCACCGAGCCCGCGCGCGGTGTCTTCCCCGAGTGCCAAGGCGTTCAGCGCACGCGCCAGCACGATCGCGATCACCACGCCCGCGACGAAGAACGGCAGCAGCACGGAAAGCTGATCGAGGTTCCGGTTGACCAGCGAGCCGACCAGCCAGAACCGCATGGCCTGGAGGTTGTGCGTGTTGATCATCTGCATGGCCTGGTTGATCCCGATGAACACCGCCTGGATAGCGACCCCGGCCAGCACCAGCCGCAGCGGGCTCGTCGCGCCGCGTGTCCCGCCGATCACCGAGACCAGCGCGGTTCCCGCCAGTGCCCCGGCGAAGGCGAACCAGATGTACTGGCCGGGCGAAGTCACCGAGAACACCGTGGAGCCGAGCACGATCGCGACGGCGGCACCGTGGTTGATGCCGAGCAGCCCGGGTTCCGCGACCGGGTTGCGGGTGATCGCCTGCATCAGTGAGCCCGCGAGGCCGAGCGCCATCCCGACGAACAGGCCGAGCACCGTCCGGGGCATGCGGTCGTCGCGGACGACGACGTCGTTGTAGCTGCCGTCGTAAGCGAAGAGAGCATGGAGGACTTCGCCGAGGGAAAGCTTGTTCGACCCGAAGCCGATCGACAGCAGGACGACCGCGACGAGTGCGATGAGCGACCCGACCAGGACCAGCGTTCTCACGGAGACGCTGGTCCGGGGTGATCTGACGCGCTCCGTGACCTGGACCATGGCCCTCACAGTAAGCGAAGGCTAGCCTAACGACGAAACCCGGTCGTATGGCGAAAGAAGATCTCGAATGCACCTCTCCCGACGCGGCTTCCTCGCCGGTACCGCGGCGCTCGGCGCCACCGGCCTCCTGACCGCCTGCGGCTATCAGGACGAAGCACCCACGCAGGGAGCGGGCGCGACCTGGTCCTTCACTGACGACCGCGGCCGCAGACTCGAAGGCGAGCGGCCGACGCGGATCGTCGCGCAGGTGACCGCCGCGGCGGCGCTGTGGGACCTCGGCGTGAAGTCGGTCGGGATCTTCGGCCCGTCGAAGTTCGCCGACGGCAAGCCGGACCCGCAGGCGGGCGGTGTCGACCTGAACACGGTGACGTCGCTCGGGAACGTGTGGAACGAGTTCAACTTCGACAAGTTCGTCTCGTTGAACCCGCAGTTGCTGATCAGCGTGATGTACCTCAAGGAACAGATGTGGTACGTCCCGGACACGCAGACGGAGAAGATCGACAAGGCCGCGCCGAGCGTCGGGATCCGGCTGCAGGACATCTCGATGCCCGAGGGGATCGCGAAGTTCATCGCGCTCGCGAAGGCGCTCGGCGCCGACACCGAGACTCCGGCGATCAAGGCCGCGAAGGAAGAGTACGAGAAGGCTGACGCCGCGTTCGGCGAAGCGGCCAAGAAGGCGGCCGGGCTGAAGATCCTGCTGGTGTCCGCGCAGAAGGACGCCGTCTACGTCTCGAACGCGCCGAAGTTCGCGACGTCGAAGCACTACCAGAGCAAGGGCCTGAACTTCGTCACGCCGGAGGCACCGGACGAGAGCCAGGGCGGCTACTACCAGCAGATCAGCTGGGAGAACATCGGCAAGTACCCCGCCGACGTGATCATGTACGACAACCGCGGCGGTTCGCTCTCGCTCGGCCCGGACGGGCTCGGCGGCGTGCCGACCTGGGCGCAGCTGCCCGCGGTGAAGGCCGGGAAGCTGATCCCGTGGAACAACGAGACGCCGTTCTCGTACCAGCGGTTCACGCCGCAGCTGACGGAGCTCACGGCCGCGCTGAACAAGTTCGCCTAGGGGGACCAGAGGCGGCGGTGAGGATTGGGGCGCGTTGGTCGTGAGTGGCAAGGACGGTTAGAACCGGCCTAGGCGCTGTCCTGTAAGTCCGTTCGATGGGCTTCGTGATCCAGGTGGTCTCTGGCGGTGCGGGCGATTCGGCCTCGTACCGGGTTGTACTCGGCTGGATCGCCCGTGCCGTCAGAGGCCGCCTGGGCGCGAAGACCGCGGACGGACTTACAGGACAGCGCCTAGCCACTCACGACCCGCTCAGCCCAGGAACTCCCGTAGCGCCGCCGCGAGGTCGGCCGGGTTGTCCTCGGCCATGTGATGCCCGGACTCGATCGCGAAACCGCGGACGTCCTCGGCCCACTCGCGCCACACCGCGATCGGATCGCCGTACAGGTCGCCGAGATCGTCGAAGCTGGACCACAGGACGAGCGCCGGGCACGTGATCTTGTTCCCGGCCGCCTTGTCGGCGTCATCGGCTACGCGGTCGGGTCCGAGCCCGGCGCGGTAGTCCTCGAGCATCGCGTGGACCGTCTCGGGATCGTGGATCGCGCGCAGGAAGTCGGCGTGGTTCTCCGCGCCCATCGCTTCGGGATCGCCGCCGTACCAGGCGTCGGGGTCGGCGTTGATCACCCGCTCGGCGGGTTTCGCGAGCTGGCCGAAGAAGAACCAGTGCCACCAGGCCTGCGCGAACTTCGCGTCCGCGCGGGAAAGGTGCTCGCCGATCGGGATGCCGTCGAGGATGGCCAGCTTCGTGACGGCTTCCGGATGGTCGAAGGCCAGGCGGTAGGCGACGGCGCTGCCGCGATCATGCCCGGCGACGGCGAACCGCTCGTGGCCGAGATGGCGCATGAGCGCGACGATGTGCCGGGCCATGGCGCGTTTCGAGTGCGCCGAGTGGTCTTCGGTGGTCTCGGGTTTAGAGGACTGGCCGTAGCCGGGGAGATCCGGGCAGACGACGGTGAACGCGTCCGCGAGCCGGGGCGCGACGTCGTACCAGGTCGTGTGGGTGCGGGGATGTCCGTGCAGGAGAACGAGAGGCGGCCCCGATCCGCCGTGGCGGACCCTGAGGGTCACTTCGCCGACATCGACGTTTTCGAGCTGGAAACCCTCGAACATGTTCCTCCCGCGCGCGCAATGAAAGGTCCTTTCCTTGCAAATTTTGCTGGGAAAGGACCTTTCATTGCAGCGTGAGCGAGGAGATCAGCTCCGCGCGTGCGCGTCCAGGATGTGCGCGACCGCCTCGGTGACCCGCTGGGCGAAGTCGATGTTCAGCCACTCGTCCGGCACGTGGATGTTCGAGTCCGGCCCGCAGGCGCCGGTGACCACGAACTGCGCGTCCGGGTACTTCTCGCCGAGCAGCCCCATGAACGGGATCGACCCGCCCATGCCGAAGCTCTTGTGCGGCTCACCGAAGACCTCGCCGCTGACGTGGTGCAGGACCTTGTCGAGCCACGGCGCGGTGTCCGGCGCGTTCCAGCCGTTCTCGGCCTGGAAATCGCCGAGCTCGACCGAAGCGTCGTAAGGCACGTCGGTGGTGAGCACCCGGCGGACCGCCTCCATCGCGGCCTTCGCGTCGGCCGTCGGCGGGAGACGGAAGCTCAGGGTGAGCGTGGTGCTGTCGCGCAGCACGTTGCCCGCCTCGGCCGGGAGCGGGAAGCCCGCCGCGCCGATCACCGAAAGCGTCGGCCGCCACGAGTTGTTGAGCAGCAGTTCGAGGTCGTCGTCGGACACCGGACGGCCGACCACCGGGAACAGCGTCTTCGCCGCGCCGGGCGCGATCTCGACGACACCGCGCGCCTCGTCGACGCGGTTCTCCGGGATGTCGACGCTCAGTTCGGCGAGCTTGATCTCACCGGTCTCGACGTTCTCGATCCGGTCGATCAGGGCGCGCAGGACGCGGAACGAGCTCGCCACGATGCCGCTGGCCATGCCGGAGTGCTGCGCGGATTCGAGCACCTTCACGGTGACGTTGACGTGCAGCATGCCGCGAAGGCTGGTGGTCAGCCACAGGCGCTTGTAGTCGGTGCCGCCGGCGTCGAGGCAGACGACCAGCGTGACCTCGCCGAGCTTCTCCTTCAGGTGCTCGACGTAGGCGGGGAGGTCCGGACTGCCGGACTCCTCACCGGTCTCCAACAGCACGACCGCGCGGGAGTGCTCGCCACCGGCGGCGCGCACGGCCTCGATCGCCGTCGTCGCCGCGTAGCCCGAGTAGCCGTCGTCGACCGCGCCGCGGCCGTACAGCCTGCCGTCGCGGATCACCGGCGTCCACGGGTCGAGCCCCTCGGACCAGCCACCGACCGGGGGCTGCTTGTCGAGGTGCCCGTACATCAGCACGGTGCCCTTCTCGGCCGCTTCGGACGTCGCAGGGATGTCGACGACCAGCAGCGGGCTGCGGCCTTCGAGTTCCACGACCTCGAGCGTCGCGCCGGGGATCTCCCGGGCGGCGATCCAGGAGCGGACGTGCTCGACGGCGGCGGCCAGATGGCCGGTCTTCGCCCACTCGGCGTCGAACGCCGGCGACAAGGCGGGGATCGCCACCAGGCCGGACAGGCTCGGAAGGACTTCGTCGGTCCAGTTCGAAACCACGGTTTCGCGTACGGATTTCTGCTCCACGTCCGCCATCCTGCCACGACGCCGGGAGCGTGTGATGGATCACAACGGCGGGCACGGATCGTCATCGATCAAGCCGGGCAGGACACCCGTCCGGACTCGTCGTCCGCTGGTCGGGCCGCGGGTGAAAACCCTACTTTCGGCGGCCCCACACTCGGTCGTCCTAGCATTTTCCCTGATCAGACACCCTTTCTCAGCAACAAATCAGCATCCTGCCCTGACCAAGACGGCGTCCGGCGTGCCAGGATGTGCGCACGAACCGTCAACGCCGATGGTGACCCAGCGCTTCAGATCCGACGCGCTGGTCCCCGCCGGCGCAGTCACTGTGGCCGCCACAAGTGGCCGCCAGAGGCGCCGACATCAAGGAGAGCAGCGCATGCCGTCCGAACACTGGACGCACCCGGAACCTGGAGACGGTCCCGCCGCCGTAGCGGCGCAACCTTCCCCTGAACAGGTGATCGCCGGTTTGCGAGCAACGAGCGAAGGTGGCGCTGAGCTGACTCAGCTGCTCACCCCCGAAGGCGAACGGGTCTCCTCGCCGCAATTCGACCGGTACGTCGACGACATCGACGCCGAAGCCCTCAAGGGCCTGTACCGCGACATGGTCCTGGTCCGCCGCGCGGACCGCGAGGCCAACGCGATGCAGCGCCAGGGCCAGCTCGGCATCTGGGTCCCGCTGCTCGGGCAGGAAGCCGCGCAGATCGGCTCCGGCCGCGCGCTGCGGAAGGGGGACATGGCCTTCCCCAGCTACCGCGAACACGGTGTCGCCTACACCCGCGGCGTCGACCTCAAAGAGGTGCTCGGCATCTTCCGCTGCACCGACCACAGTGGCTGGGACTACAAGGCCCACGGCTTCCACCCGTACACCATCGTGATCGGCAACCAGGTGCTCAACGCCGCCGGTTACGCGATGGGCCAGAAGTTCGAAGGCAAGGTCGGCGACGACGACAGCGAAGCGACCATCTGTTACTTCGGTGACGGAGCGACTTCGCAGGGCGACGTGCACGAAGGCTTCGTCTGGGCCGCCGTCTACGACGCGCCGCTCGTGTTCTTCTGCCAGAACAACCAGTGGGCGATCTCGGAGCCCACCGAACGCCAGTCTCGCCTGCCGCTGTACCAGCGCGCCCGCGGCTACGGCTTCCCCGGCATCCGCGTGGACGGCAACGACGTCCTCGCCTGCCTCGCGGTCTCCCGCTGGGCGCTGGAGGAGTGCCGCCACGGCAACGGCCCGGTGCTGATCGAGGCGTTCACCTACCGGATGGACGCGCACACCACCACCGACGACCCCACCCGCTACCGGCTCTCCGACGAGCTGGAGGAGTGGAAGCTGAAGGACCCGATCGAGCGCGTCCGGGCGTACCTCGCCCGCGGTGGCGGCGCCGACCAGGCGTTCTTCGACCAGGTGCAGGCCGATTCGGACGCCTTCGCGGCCGAGCTGCGCGACTACTGCTTCAACATGCCCGAACCGCCACCGGACCGGATCTTCTCCAACGTGTACGCGGAGTCCACGCCGCTGCTGGACGCGCAGCGCGAAGAGTTCCTGTCCTACATGGACGGTTTCGTCGGGGCGGGTGAGCACTGAAATGGCCGACCTCCAGAAACTCACCATCGGCAAGGCCCTCAACCTCGGCCTCCGGCGCGCCATGGAAGAGGACCCGAAGGTCCTGATCATGGGTGAGGACGTCGGCAAGCTCGGCGGCGTCTTCCGCATCACCGACGGCCTCCAGAAGGACTTCGGCGAGCAGCGCGTCCTGGACACGCCGCTCGCGGAATCGGGCATCATCGGCACCGCGGTCGGCCTCGCCGTCCGCGGATTCCGGCCGGTGTGCGAGATCCAGTTCGAGGGCTTCATCTTCCCGGGCTTCGACCAGATCTCCAGCCAGGTCGCGAAGCTGCACTACCGGACGCAGGGCAAGATCAAGATGCCCATCGTGATCCGGGTGCCGTTCGGCGGCGGCATCGGCGCGGTCGAGCACCACTCGGAGTCGCCGGAATCGCTGTTCGCGCACATCCCCGGCCTCAAGGTCGTGTCGGTTTCGAACGCCGTCGACGCCTATTGGGGCATCCAGCAGGCGATCAAGTCCGACGACCCGATCCTGTTCTTCGAGCCCAAGAAGCTGTACCACTCGGGCGCGATGAAGTCCGAGGTCGACGTCGAGGCCACGCCGGACCAGCTGTTCAAGTCGCGCGTCGTCCGCGAAGGCACGACGGCCACCGTCGTCGCGTACGGCCCGTCGGTGAAGGTCGCGCTCGACGCGGCGACCGCCGCCGAGGACGAGGGCAAGTCGCTGGAGGTCATCGACCTGCGGACGCTGTCCCCGCTCGACCTGGAGCCGGTGTTCGAGTCGGTGCGCAAGACCGGGCGGCTCATCGCGCTGAGCGAGGCGCCGTCGGAGTCGTCGCTGACCTCGGAGATCGCCGCGCGCGTGCAGCAGGAATGCTTCTACTCGCTGGAAGCCCCCGTGCTGCGGGTGACCGGATTCGACACGCCGTACCCGCCGGCCAAGCTCGAGGAGCACTACCTCCCCGACCTGGACAGGGTGCTGCACACCGTCGACCGTTCGCTCGCCTGGTAAGGGGGAAGTTCCTGAAATGCCCGAGTACAAACACTTTCCCCTCGCCGACACGGCGGAGGGGCTGACCGAGGCCGACATCATCGCCTGGCAGGTCAAGCCGGGTGACACCGTGACGGTGAACCAGATCGTGGTCGAGGTCGAGACCGCGAAGGCCGCCGTCGAACTGCCCATCCCGTGGGCGGGCGTGGTCACCGAACTGCTCGTCGAGCCGGGTCAGACGGTGGAGGTCGGCGCGCCGATCCTCACCATCGACGTCGACCCGAACGGCAAGGCGGCTCCGGCACCCGCTGCCGCCCCGGCGGCGGAGGAAGCCGAAGAGGAGATGAAGCCGCTGGTCGGCTACGGCTCCAAGGCCGTCGTCACCCAGCGTCGGGCACGGAAGGGCGCTGCCGCTCCCGTGGCCGCAGCTCCCGCTCCGGTCGCCGTCGCTCCCGTGCCTGCTCCGGTGGCGGTCGCTCCGGCGCCTGCCAAGCCGAAGGGCGGGTACGTCCCGCTGGCGAAGCCGCCGGTGCGCAAGCTCGCCAAGGACCTCGGCGTCGACCTGCACGCGCTCACCGGCACCGCGGACGGCGGCGTCATCACCCGTGACGACGTGCACGCCGCCGCCAACGGTTCCGCCGCCCCGGCCGCCGCTGTCCAGTCCGTTGTGGACAGTGGATACGACCCCGCGACGCGGGAACGCCGGGTGCCGATCAAGGGTGTCCGCAAGGCCACCGCGGCCGCGATGGTGCAGAGCGCGTACACCGCCCCGCACGTCACGGAATTCCTCACCATCGACGTCACGCCGATGATGGAGTTCCGGGAGAAGCTGAAGAAGTCGCGCGAGTTCGCCGGGGTCAAGGTCACCCCGCTGACCTTCGCGGCTAAGGCCGTCTGCCTGGCGGCCAAGCGCACTCCGGACGTCAACGCGGTGTGGGACGAGGCCGCACAGGAGATCGTCTACAAGGACTACGTGCACCTCGGGATCGCCGCGGCCACCCCGCGCGGGCTCGTCGTGCCCAAGGTCCGTGACGCGGATTCGATGTCCCTCAAGGAACTCGCGATCTCGCTCACCGAGCTGACCGACGTCGCCCGCGAGGGCAAGACCACCCCGGCGGCCATGCTCGGCGGCACGATCACCATCACCAACGTCGGCGTCTTCGGCGTCGACACCGGTACGCCGATCATCAACCCCGGCGAGTCCGCGATCCTGTGCCTCGGCGCGATCAAGGACACCCCGTGGGTCGTCGACGGCGAGATCAAGGTGCGCAAGGTGCTCCAGCTTTCGCTGAGCTTCGACCACCGCGTGGTCGACGGGCAGCAGGGCTCGGAGTTCCTGGCCGACGTCGGCGCGCTGCTGGCCGACCCCGCGGTCGCGATCACCTACTGACCCAAGTACGTGAAGGCCCCCTTCATTGCGCTAGGCGCAGTGAAGGGGGCCTTCACGTACTTCAGCCTTAATCGCTTGACGGAGTGAGCACTCACTCCGCACACTGGACGGCATGACGGAAACCACCGCCCGGCGGAGAGCGCCGGGAATGAGCCCCGAAGAGCGACGGAGGATGATCGTCCAATCCGTGCTGCCCCTGATGGTGGAGCACGGCGCCGGCGTCACCACCAGCCAGATCGCCCGCGCCGCCGGCATCGGCGAAGGCACGGTCTTCCGCGTCTTCAAGGACAAGGACGAGCTCTTCGCCACCTGCTTCGCCGAAGCGCTGAAGCCCGACCAGGTGCTCGACGCCATCGCCGTGATCGACCTCGAACAGCCCCTCGACGACAGGCTCGTCGAGGCGGCCGACGCGCTCAGCGCGCATCTCCAGCGCATGGGCGCGCTGATGGCGGTCATGCACGGCTCCGGCAAGCGGCCCGAGCATCGCCACGGCCCCGGCGACGGCAGGGACCGGCGCAAGGAGTCGATGACCGCGATGCGCGAGGCCATGGCCGAGCTGTTCGAACCGGAAAAGGACCGGCTCCGGCTGCCCGCGACCCAGCTGGCCGCGCTCTTCCTTTCGCTGCTGTTCAGCGGCCGGATGCGGTTCGACGCGAACGGTGACGAGCCCACCACGATGGAACTCGTCGACGTCTTCCTCAACGGCGCCGTGGGGGCCGCGTGATCGGCCCGCCCGGGGGAGGCGGCGGCATGGAGATGCTGCTGGCCAGGGGCGGCAGGCGGCGCCGTCCGCCGTCGACGGTGCCCGACAGCGGGCTGACCGGCCCGGTCGACATCCCGGAACCCGAACCCGAAGCCGTCCCGAAGGACCTGAAGTCCCGGCTCGGCCGCATGTGGATCAACGTCGCGGGCACGGTCCGCGGCCTGCCGAAGGTCGCGAAGCTGACCTGGCAGGCGAGCCCGTTCCTGACCATCACGATCACCGTGGTGACCCTGCTTTCCGGTCTGCTGCCCACGGCGACCGCGTATGTCGCGAAGCTGCTGATCGACTCCGTGGTCGCCGCGATCCAGGGCCACGGCACCAAGAGCGCGATCGTCGGGGTCGCGCTGTTCCAGTTCGGTGTCCTCGTGCTCACCGCGCTTTCCCAGGCGCTGACCACCTACGGCCAGTCATTGCTGCAAGAACGCATGACGCTGACCATCCGCCACCAGGTGATGGAGCATTCGAGCAGGCTGCATCTGTCGTACTTCGAAGGTTCCGCGTCCTACGACATGCTGCGCCAGGCCGCGCAGGAGGCACCGACCCGGCCGCTGTCGATGATGAACTCGGCGTTGGGCCTGGTCCGGACGGTGATCACCTTCGGCAGCATGATCGCGCTGCTCGTCTCGATCAGCCCGCTGCTGGCGCTCGTCGCGCTGCTGGCCCCGATCCCCGCTTTCATCTCGCAGTCGAAATACGGCGCCCGCGCGTTCTGGCTGACGGTGATGATGTCGCCGCTGAAACGGCGGATGGACTATCTGTCCTCTTTGGTCACCACGGACACCTACGCCAAGGAGACCAAGCTCTTCGGGCTCGGCCCGTACTTCGTCGACCGGTTCCAGCGGCTCGGCCAGGTCTTCTACGACCGTCAGCGGAAACTGACCCGCAAGCGCAGCGTGAGCTCGACGTCGTGGGGGCTGCTGAGCACCGCCGCCGGATCCGCGATCGCGCTGTACATCGCGCTGGAAGCCGTCGGCGGCAGGCTCACCCTCGGTGATCTCGCGCTGTACACGGCCGCCGCGGCGTCAGTGCAGACGTCCGTCCAGGGTCTGTTCACCGCGTTTTCCGGGATGTACGAGAACAATCTCTACCTCGACACGCTGTACCGCTTCCTCGGCACGAAACCGGAGATCGTCGCGCCGCCGGAACCGCGCCCCGTTCCCTCCACTGTGGAGGGACACATCCGGTTCGAGGAAGTGTCCTTCACCTATCCCGGAGCGTCCGAACCCGCCCTCGACGGCGTGAGCTTCGAGATCCGGCCCGGCGAAACGGTCGCCGTCGTCGGGCGCAACGGCGCCGGGAAGTCGACGCTGTTCAAACTGCTCTGCCGCCTGTACGACCCGACGGGCGGGCGGATCCTCCTCGACGACGTCGACATCCGTGAGTACGACCCGGTCGAGCTGCGGCGGCGGATCAGCGCGATGTTCCAGGACTACGTCACCTACCAGGGCACCGCGGCCGAGAACATCGGGCTCGGCGACCTGACGCACCTCGTCGACCGCGAACGGATCGAGGAGTCGGCGAAGCGGGCCGGCGCCGATGAGCGGATCGAACGGCTGCCCAGCGGATACGACAGTCCGCTCGGCCGCTGGTTCGACCAGGGCGTGAGCCTTTCCGGCGGCGAATGGCAGAAGATCGCGCTGGCCAGGGCGTTCCTGAGGGAGGCGCCGATCCTGATCCTCGACGAACCGACGTCCGCGCTCGACGCCCAGGCCGAACATGATCTCTTTTCGCGCCTGCGGGAGCTTTCGGAGGGGCGGACGACGCTGTACATCTCGCACCGGTTCTCGACCGTCCGGCAGGCGGAGCGGATCTTGTTGCTGGAGAACGGAAAGGTCGCCGAATACGGCACGCACGACGAGCTGATGGCGGCGAAGGCGGGCTACGCCGACCTGTTCACGTTGCAGGCCGCCGCGTACCTCGACGAGGCCGTCGGCTGACGACGGACCAGCCCCCGATCCGGCGACCCCGGTCACCGGATCGGGGGTTCGGGAGCAAAACGGGCAAGCCGTACGTTGTCCGGGTATGGCTGTCGCGTTCCTGCTCTATGTCGTCGCCGAGATCGCCGCCGTGTGGGCGGTGGGCTCGGCCATCGGTGTGCTCGGCACGATCGCGCTGCTCTTCGCCGGTGCGTTCATCGGGTCCTGGCTCGCGCGCCGCGAAGGCGGCCGCGCCTTCCGGGCTTTCGCGGAGTCCGCGCGGCTGGGCCGCCCCGCCGACGCGGAGAAGGAACTCACCGACGGCATGCTGATCGGGCTCGGCGGTCTGCTGATCCTGCTGCCCGGTTTCGTCAGCGACGTCATCGGCCTGCTGTTCATCCTGCCGCCGACGCGGAGTGTCGCGCGCAAGGTCTGGCAGAAGCGGATGCAGCGCCGGGCGGTCAAGTTCGCCAACAGCGCCCGCGGGCCGGTGATGGTGGTGGACAGCGAGGTCGTCATGGACACGCCGCCCGCCGAGGCCGTGAAGAAGCAGCCGCCGGTGATCGAAGGCCGCATCGTCGAGGGCTAGCCCCAGCTTGGACACTAGCTTAGACACTAAGGCTTAGTGTCTAAGCTAGTGTCTAAGCTAGTGTCTAAGCTGGGACGACCACATGCTCTATGACGAACTCGCCGAGATCATCGCGAACCTGCGCGACCTCGGCGGTGACCACGCCTTTGTCGAAGCCAAACGAGCTGAGACCAAGCTGCCGAAGAGCGTCCGAGAAACGGTATCGGCGTTCGCCAACACCAACGGTGGTGTTCTGATCCTCGGCCTGGACGAGGCCAACGGGTTCGAGGCAACCGGTGTTCGCGACCCCGCGAAGATGGAGGCCGATCTCGCCGCGACGTGCTCGGAGAACTTGGAGCCACCGCTACGCCCGCTTATCGGAACTCACCGCTTCGAGGGCGCGGATCTGGTGGTCGCGGAGATCCCTGAACTTCCACAGAGCGCCAAGCCCTCCTTCAGCCGCGGCATCGGTATGACGCAGGGAAGCTTCGTCAGGGTCGCCGACGGAGATCGCAAGCTGAGCCCTTACGAAGTACAGCTGATGGTGGCGAACCGAGGTCAACCTCGGGACGACGAGCAACCCGTTTCCGGAACGACCATCGCAAACCTCGACAACCAGCTCGTCGAGACCTTCTTGAGCCGGCTACGCCGTCATCGCGGCAGAGCGTTCGCGGACTTGGACTCCACTGCCGCGCTCCGACGGGCGAAGGTACTCATAGGCGATGAACTCTCTCTGGCCGGATTACTGGCGCTGGGAGAGTACCCTCAGGAGTTCTTCCCTCAGCTCATGCTGACCTTTGTCCACTATCCGACGAAATCAGGACCAGATCCACGAAATGGGACCCGGTTCATCGACAATGTCGCGGCTGAGGGTCCTATTCCTATCATGGTGGACGAGGCACTCTTAGCTCTTCGTCGCAACATGAAGCGCCGGTCCACCGTACGCGGATCCGGCCGCGCCGAGGCCTACGAATACCCCGAGGCAGCCTTACGCGAAGCAGTCGTGAACGCGCTCGTGCACCGCGACTACTCAGGCCCGTCGCTGGGAACACAGGTGCAGGTCGAGATGTACCCCGACCGTCTGGTCATCCGCAACGCGGGCGGCTTGTTCGGGTCGGTTCGGGAGGAGAACCTGGGGGTGGAGGGCACCTCTTCGGCTCGCAATGCGACCTTGTTGAAGATCCTCGAAGATTCCCCCGTCCCAGGAACAGACCGTCCGATCTGCGAAAACCGTGGTTCTGGAATCCCGACAATGCTGGCGGCGATGCGAGATGCCAAGCTCAGTCCGCCTCGGTTCGCCGACAATATTTCCACTTTCACCGCGACCTTCCCGAATCACACGTTGATGGGGAACGACGCGGTTCGATGGATCGGTTCACTCAACGAACACGGCCTCAGCGACAGCCAATGCCATGGCCTCGCCATGCTCTTCCATGGGGAGACGCTCAACAATCAGGCATACCGGAATGCCAATGACCTCGACTCTCGAGTGGCCACCGAGGAACTCGGCGATCTTGTCGCCAGGGGCCTGTTGGTTCCGGGTGGCGGTCGCCGCTACGCGCAGTACACCCTCGCCGAGGACGCGGACCCTCATTCGTCCGGCAACCCCGCCCCCGTGAAGCATCGTGCGGATCGCCGCGAAGAAATCCTTGCCGCGTTGGGTGACGGGGAAGCGACACGCGCCGATCTGGTCGCCGCGACCGGGCTCCACGACCGCACGGTCACGCGATGGCTGAGCACCTTGCTCCGGCAGGGACTGATCGAGGCGACCGAGAAGAACCTTCGCAGTCCGAATGTCCGCTATCGCCGGACGCGGCAACGAACGCTCGACGAGACAGGCGGCTAGGCGCCGCTCGGCTTCGGGATGTCGAAGTACCCGCTGAACCGGACGGCCGGCGCGTACTCGCCCTTCACCTTCACCTTGCCGGTCACGAACATCGCCGCCACCGCCGCGTTGCCGGTCGCCATCCGGATGAAGTCGTCGACGGACAACGTGATGGTGGTGTCCGGAGTGCGCGCGAGATCGGTGCTCGAAACGCAGACCCCGTCCTCGATGACCGTTTGAAAACGATCGAAACCGTCTTCTCCGTCGCCATCGGTGAAACGCCAAGCGACGACGAAGTCGACATGCCGCGCGCGTTCCGGAACGAAATGGTCCGACATTCTGCGGAAAATCTCGTCGAGGAACGCCGAACGCAGTTCCGCGTGATCGGCGATCGCCTTGAGCTGCTCCCGTGACGCGCGTTGCACGACGTCGACGAGCACCTCGGTCTCCAGTGAGCTCAGCTCGATGCCCGCACCGGTTTCGCCCAGCATGTGCAGGGTTTCCAGCACCTGGGTGAACTGTTCGGGACTCAGCTTGGCGAGCTCCAGCTTCTCCGCGAAAGCGTTGATGACGTGCTCGCCCGCGGTGCGTGTCTTGTGCAGCCGCAACGGACGGGAAAGGCGAACCTTGTCCCGCCAGCGCCGGTTCGGAGAATTTCGGGGCACGGCACGGAAGTGTATCTGCTCGGCCGGGTTCAGGACGGTTCGTGCGTTCTGGGAAGGTCGAAGAAACCGATCAGGCCCGCCGCGAATGCCAGGTCACCTTTTACTTTGATCTTTCCGGTGACGAATAGCACAGCCGGGGTCGCCTGATGGGTGATGAGCCGGAAGAAATCGACGGGCGCGATCGTGATCGTCACCCGCGGCTTCTCCCGCATGTCCCGGTCGACCGTGCACTCGCCGTGCGAGATCACCGTCTCGTAGCGGTCGTAGCCGCCTTCGCCGACGCCGCCGGAAAGCCGCCAGTGGACGACGGCGTGCAGTGTCTTCGCCCGGTCCTGCCGGATGTGGGCGCCCATGCGGTCGAAGATCTCGCGCAGCACCCGTTCGCGGAGCGGCCGTTCGGCGACGACGCTCTCGAGCTGCGTGCGCGAGGCTCGCGCGACGAGGTTCGCGAACCGGACCGGGTCGACCTTGCGGAGATCGAACGCGGGCGCGGATTCCGCGAGCCGTCCCAGCGCGGTCAGCAGCCGCCGGACGTCGTCCTTGCCGAGGTCCTTCGGGTCGATGGCGCCCGCGACCTCGTTGACGTCAAGAGAGTGCGCCTCGGCCGAATCCGGCTCGATCCGTTCCAGCGCGTCGACCAGCGCGCGGCCGGTCAGCCCCACGATCTCGGTCATTTTCCCTCCAGCTCCGCCTACCAAGGCGTAAGGCTACCCGCCAGTAGGTAGGCGGGCAAGCGTGCCGAAATCACCTTTGCCCGAAGGGGCCCGGTAGCGTCTTACGCGACTAATGGGAGGTCCTGAGTGTCCGAGGAAGTACCGCGTCCCGCCGAACGCGCCAAAAGGCTGCCGAGAGCGGTGCGGGAACGCCAGATCCTGGACGCAGCGGTCTCGGTGTTCTCGCGCTACGGCTATCACTCCGCGTCGATGGACGAGATCTCCGAGGTCGCCGGCGTCTCGAAGCCGATGATCTACACCTACCTCGGCTCCAAGGAAGACCTCTTCGGCGCGTGCATCCGCCGCGAAGCCACCCGCTTGCTGGAGGCGGTGCAGGACGGGATCAAGCCCGATCTGCCGCCCGACATGCAGCTTTGGCACGGGCTTCGCGCGTTCTACCGGTTCGTCGCCGAGTACCGCGAGTCCTGGACGGTGCTGCATCGCCAGGCCATGACCGTCGGCGGCGCCTTCGCCGCGGAGATCACCGACATGCGCACCCGCGCGATCGAGCTGGTCGCCGCGCTGGTCGTCTCCGCGGGCACCCGCAAGGGCCTCGGCGAGCAGGCCGAGTTCTCCGGCGCCGGGCTGTCCGCCGCGCTGGTCGGGGCGGCCGAGTCGCTGGCCGACTGGGCGCTCGACCACCCCGATGTCTCCGACGGCGTGCTCGCCTCGTGGCTGATGAACCTCGTCTGGCTGGGGTTCAACGACCTCGTCGAAGGCGAGATCTGGAAGCCGTCAGAGAGCGACGACTGAGCCCTCCAGATGCGGCTTCGGCTTGCGCGCGTTCCACAGCTCGAAGGCCCAGCCATCACCTTCGCTCCACGAGGTGAAAGCCACCTTGGCGGGCAGCAGGACCGGCTGCTTGAACTTGACGTCGACGGTGAAGGCCTCCGGAAGCCTGCCTTCGAACGCGGCGAGCGCGTGCGCCTTCGTCCACATGCCGTGCGCGATCGCGGCCGGGAAACCGAACGCCTTCGCGGTGATCGGGTGCAGGTGGATCGGGTTGCGGTCGCCAGAGACCTCGGCGTAGCGACGGCCGATGTCACCCGGCACGGGCCAGATCGCGTTGGGCGACGGTTGCGAGAGCTGACCGCGCGAGGTCTTCTCGCCACTGCCGCCACCGCGGCGCAGGTACGTGCTGACGTCCGTCCACACCGGACTGTCGTTCACGAGCAGCTCGCTGACCACGTCGAACTGCTTGCCCTTTTCGTGCGGGCGCAGATCCTCGGCGCGCACGCGCAGGGTGAACGACTCGTCGAGCCGCAGCTGACGGTGCTGGGTGATCCGGTTGGCGACGTGCACCATGCCCAGCAACGGGAACGGGAAGTCGGCCTCGGTCATCAGCGCCATCTGCAACGGGAAGGCGAGGATGTGCGGATACGTCGCCGGGAGCACGTCGTCCAGCCGGAATCCGCACACCTGGTTGTACGCGGCGAGGTGCGCCGGGTCGACGACGACGCCCTCGCGGACGAACTCGGTCGACGGCAGCGTGCTCCCGCCGCTCTTGCGCAGCGAGCCGAGCAGCGCCTTGGGGTACAACGAAGACAGGCTCGGCGACTCGTGGAGTTCCTTGACGCCCATTCTCACGCCCCCAGCAGTGCCTGGCCGCAGACGCGGACCACGTTGCCGTTGACAGCGGCCGAAGCCGGGTTCGCGTACCAGGCGATCGTCTCGGCGACGTCGACCGGGAGCCCACCCTGGCCGAGACTGGACAGCCGCCGCCCGGCCTCGCGGATGAACAGCGGCACCGCGGCGGTCATCTTGGTCTCGATGAACCCGGGCGCGACGGCGTTGATCGTGCCGCCGTATTCGGCGAGCGCCGGCGCGCCGACGTTCACCATGCCGATGACGCCCGCCTTGCTGGTGGCGTAGTTGGTCTGGCCGACGTTGCCCGCGATGCCGGCGATCGAGGAGACGCCGATGATCCGGCCGTTGTCGTGCAGCACCTTGTCCGCAAGGAGCTTCTCGTTCACCGCGAGCTGCGACGCGAGGTTGACGGAGATGACCGAGTCCCAGCCGCCTTCGGTCATGTTGCCCAGCGTCTTGTCCCGCGTGATGCCGGCGTTGTGCACGACGATGTCGACGCCGCCGTGGCGCGAGGTCAGGTACTCGGCGAGCTTCTCCGGCGCGTCGGCGGCGGTGATGTCCAGCTGCAGCGCCGAACCGCCGACCTTGTTGGCCACCTTCGACAGATCCGCGCCCTGGGCGGGGATGTCGAGGGCGACGACGTGCGCGCCGTCGCGGCCCAGCACCTCGGCGATGGCGGCGCCGATACCGCGGGAGGCACCGGTGACCAGGGCGACCTTGCCGTCCAAGGGCTTGGCCCAGTCGGCCGGGGCCGAGGCGGTCTTGGTCTCCGTGCCGACGCGGATGACCTGGGCATCGACGAAGGCGGACTTCGACGACAGCAGGAAGCGGAGCGTGGACTCAGTGGCCTCTTCTGCACCTTCGGCGACGTACACGAGCTGAGCGGTCGCGCCGCGCTTCAGTTCCTTACCGACGGAACGGACGAAGCCTTCGAGCGCGCGTTGGGCGATCCGCTCGTGCCCTTCGGCCAGCTCAGGAGGCGTTCCGAGGATGACGACGCGGCCCGAGGGCCCGACGCTCCGGATCACCGGGTGGAAGAAGTCGTAGACCTCGCGAAGCTGCTTCGGGTCCTTCACACCTGTCGCGTCGAAGACGAGCGCGGCGTGCTTGTCGGCCGCCGTCGAGATGACCTCGATGCCCGCGCGGTGCAGCTGAGCCTCGATCACCTTTTCGAGGCGGCCACCTGGCGCGGCGCCGAGAAGTGCGGGACCTTCGAGAGCGGGCTGGCCGGGCTTGTACCGGCGAAGCGTCGCGGGGTTCGGCAGGCCGAGCTTCGGCACCACGAATTTCCCTACCGGGCTCTTCGTGAACTGCTGGTACCTGTCAGCCATTACGTGCCTCCCGTGCCGTTTGCATCACGTCGCAGTCTAACCTACCCGTGAGTAGGTTACAGTGTGAGAGAGCCTACGGAGGAGTGGAAAAAATGGCCACGAAAAGGACGGCACCCGTGCGCAAGGTCGCGATCATCGGCGGCAACCGGATCCCCTTCGCCCGTTCGAACGGTCCGTACTCGAAGGCGTCGAACCAGGACATGTTCACCGCCGCCCTCGACGGCCTGGTCAGCCGCTTCTCCCTGCAGGACGAGGTGATCGGCGAGGTCGCCGCCGGCGCGGTGCTCAAGCACGCCCGCGACTTCAACCTCGCCCGCGAAAGCGTCCTCGGCAGCAGGCTGAACCCCGCCACTCCGGCGTCGGACGTGCAGATGGCCTGCGGCACCGGCCTCCAGGCGATCGTCAACGTCGCCAACAAGATCGCCCTCGGCCAGATCGACTCGGCCATCGCGGGCGGCGTCGACACCACGTCCGACGCGCCGCTCGCGGTCAACGACGACCTGCGCCAGATCCTCGTGCAGCTCAACGCTGCGAAGACGCTCCCCGAACGGCTGAAGCTCGCCGCGAAGCTGCGTCCCGGCCACATCGTCCCGGAGATCCCGCGCAACTCCGAGCCGCGCACCGGCCTTTCCATGGGCGAGCACGCCGCGCTGACCGCGAAGGTCTGGGAGATCACGCGCGAGGCGCAGGACGAACTCGCCGCGACCAGCCACCAGCGTCTCGGCGCCGCGTACGACAAGGGCTTCTTCGACGACCTGGTGACGCCGTACCTCAAGCTGGCCCGCGACCAGAACCTGCGCCCGGACTCCAGTGTCGAGAAGCTCGCGAAGCTGAAGCCCGCCTTCGGTGGCCCCGAGGGCACGATGACCGCGGGCAACTCGACGCCGCTGTCCGACGGCGCGTCGACGGTCCTGCTCGCGACCGAGCAGTGGGCGAAGGCGCGGAAGCTGCCGGTGCTGGCGTACCTGACGTTCTCGCAGACCGCGGCCGTCGACTACGTCCACGGTGACGAAGGCCTGCTGATGGCGCCCGCGTACGCCGTCCCGCAGATGCTCACGCGCGCCGGGATCACCCTGCAGGACTTCGACTTCTACGAGATCCACGAGGCCTTCGCCTCGCAGGTGCTCGCCACCCTCAAGGCGTGGGAGGACCCGCAGTTCGCGAAGTCGAAGCTGGGCCTCGACGAGCCGCTCGGCTCCATCGATCGGGCGAAACTGAACGTCAACGGTTCTTCGCTGGCGGCCGGGCACCCGTTCGCCGCGACCGGCGGCCGTATCGTCGCCACGCTCGCGAAGCTGTTGAACGAGAAGGGATCCGGCCGCGGGCTCATCTCGATCTGCGCGGCGGGCGGCCAGGGCGTCACCGCGATCCTCGAGAAGTAGACCGTTCGCCCGGAGCGGATCCGGGGAAAACCCCGGTGCCTTTGTCGGTGCCGGGGTCTAGTTTGTCCGCATGTTCGCAGTTCAGGCGAAAGCCCTGGTCAAGACCTACGGCTCCACCCGGGCGCTCGACGGGGTCGATCTGTCGATCCCGACGGGCAAGGTGCTGGGCCTGCTGGGGCCGAACGGTGCCGGCAAGACGACGACCGTCCGCATCCTGACCACGCTGCTCCGCCCGGATTCGGGCGAAGCGGAGGTGGCCGGGCACGACGTGCTGGCCCAGCCCGACGCCGTCCGGCGGTCGATCGGGCTGTCCGGCCAGTACGCCGCCGTGGACGAGAACCTCACCGGGTTCGAGAACCTGTACATGGTCGGCAGGCTGTACGGGAGCAAGAAGGCCGCGGCGAAGTCGAGGGCGCGCGAGCTGCTCGCGCGGTTCCGGCTGGAGGACGCGGCGGACCGGCCGGCCAAGACGTATTCCGGCGGTATGCGGCGGCGGCTCGACCTCGCGGGGGCGCTGGTCGCCGAGCCGACAGTGGTGATCCTCGACGAACCGACCACCGGGCTCGACCCGCGCGGCCGGATCGAAACCTGGGAGGTCATCAAGGAACTCGTCGCCGACGGCACCACGGTCCTGCTGACCACGCAGTACCTGGAGGAGGCCGATCAGCTCGCCGACTCGATCGTCGTGATCGACAAGGGGAAGGTCATCGCGCGTGGCACGGCCGACGAGCTCAAGCAGGAGATCGGCGGCGAACGGCTGGAACTGGTCGTGGCCTCCGCCGACGACCTCGCGGCGACCACACAGGTGCTCGCCGAGGTCGGCTCGGGGACGCCGTCGGTCGACGAGCACACCCGCAAGGTCGACGTCCTGGTCGAGGGCGGGCCGAAGGCACTGATCGAGGCACTGCGGCGGCTGGACGCGCAGGGCGTCGCCGTCCAGGACGTCGCGCTGCACCGGCCGACGCTCGACGACGTCTTCCTTTCGCTGACAGGGCACGCCACGGACGAGGGGGAGAAAGAGTGAGCGCGGTCGCGAAGGCCTTTTCCGACGGTGGCGTGATCACCTGGCGGAACCTGAAGAACGTCCAGCGCAACCCGGACTGGCTGATGGCGGCGACGCTGCAGCCGATCATGTTCGTGCTGCTGTTCGCGTACGTCTTCGGCGACGCGATCGGCGGCGAAGCGGGCGGCCTCGCGTATCGCGAGTTCCTGATCGCCGGCATCTTCGCGCAGACGGTCGCGTTCAACTCGGCGTTCACCGTGATCGGGTTCGCGAACGACCTGCAGAAGGGCATCATCGACAGGTTCCGGTCGCTGCCGATCTCCCGGCTCGCGGTGATCTTCGGACGGACGACGTCCGACCTGGTGATCAGCGTCGTGGCGCTGGTCGTCATGTCGCTGTGCGGGCTGCTCGTCGGCTGGCGGATCCGCGGCAGTTTCCTCGACGCGGTGCTCGGCTACCTGGTGATGCTGATGTTCGCCTGGGCGCTGTCCTGGGTCGGCGCGTGGATCGGGCTCGTCGCCCGCAGTGTCGAGGTGGCGCAGAGCGCCGGGCTGATGTGGATGTTCCCGCTGAGCTTCATCTCGACGGCGTTCGTCCCGGCGGACAAGCTGCCGGGCGTGCTGAAGGCGATCGCCGACTGGAACCCGTTCACCGCGGTGATCAATTCGGCGCGTGACCTGTTCGGCAACCGGTTCGGCGTGGCCCCGACGGGCTGGCCCGCCGAGCACGCCTCGCTGTACGCGATCCTTTGCTGCATCGCCATCATCGCGATCTTCGCGCCGCTGGCGACGGCCCAGTACAAGAAGGTCGCGAGCCGCTGAGAAATTCTTCCGACGAAAATGTCGAACCGCCGTCGAGCCGCTCGACGCGCTGGTGAAGGCGGGGTAGAAACAGCCCCGCCAAGACACTGAGGAGCAGCGATGCGGTTTCTGATGATGCACCGGCTGGACGAGAGCGCCCCGGAAGCCTGGAACCCCAGCAAGGAGTTCATCGAGCAGATGGGCGCCTTCGTCGAGGACTCGTTCAAGAAGGGCATCCTCATCACGGCGGAGGGCGTGCACCCGTCGGAGCGAGGCGCGAAGGTCCGCAAGGCGCGCGGCGGCAAGATCACCGCGACCGACGGCCCGTTCACCGAGACCAAGGAGGTCATCGGCGGGTTCGCGCTCATCAACGCGAAGGACCTGGCGGAGGCCGTCGCCTTCGCCGAGACCTACGCGGCGCTGTTCGACGAGATCGAGGTCGAGGTCCGCACGGTCGTCGAGATGGAGGACATCGAGGCCTTCACCGGGTGAGCCCTCGGTCCCGTAAGTGTCATGAGGGGTCCCCCTAGGGCAAATTTAGGGCGGTGGGGTCCCCCCATGTCACGCACTGGAGCCCGGCGACAGAGTGTTTGCCGTATAGGC
>NZ_JBHXJK010000017.1:0-12679 GCF_042723255.1 Amycolatopsis thailandensis | reverse complement strand
GTCCTATGGGGACCCCTCATGACACTCTCTGGAGCCGAGCTACTTCGTGATGGCCTTCTCGGCGCGCTTCGCCAGCTTCTCGGCGCGCTTCTCCGTCTTGGAAGCGGCACGCTTGGCGCGCCAGCCGAGCGAAGGCTTGCCGGCGGTGTCCGCAGCGGCGAGCAGCAGGCCACCGGCGAGACCGGCGTTCTTGATGAACTGGATCTGCTGCTGCTGACGTTCGGCCGGTTCCTTGACCTCCCAGAACCGGTGCGCGGCCAGCGTCGTCGGGACGAGGCTGCCGAGCAGCAGCAGCGAGGCCAGGCGTGGCGCCTTGCCCGCGGCGAGCGCCACCCCGGCGCCGACCTTCACCGCGGCGTCGATGCGGACGAGGGTGGCCGGATCGCGCGGCACCGATTCCGGCACCACGCCTTCCAGCTTGTCGAAGGACTCGGTGAGGAACGGCTCCGCGGCCTTGGCGTGCCCCTGGGTGTCCCTGAGCGCGCCGATCCCACCGGAGATGAAGATCGCGGCGAGGAGCGGACGTGCGACGCGACGGAGAATCACGGTCGTAACCTTTCTGGATCCGGGCCCGGGAAACAAACCTATCCCCAGTCTTCCCGCCCGCCACCTCGCCGAACCGCGCTAACGGAGTATCCCGAAATATTTCTCTGGCGCTAGACGAAGCTAGATTTCGCTAGCGGGCCGGATACGCCCTCGGCAGCTTGAAGCCGCGATCGGCCGCGACCTCCCGCAACCGGTCCGGGTAGTCGGTGATGATCCCGTCGACGCCGTCGTCGATCAGCTTGTGCATGGTGGCCGGATCGTCGATCGTCCACGGCACGACCTTGATGCCCGCGTGATGCGCCTCGGTGACCAGCGCTTTCGTCGTGAACGGCTGGTAGCCGGGGTCGCCGACCTTGCCGCCCTGCGGGTTGCCGTGCACCGGTGAAAGAGCGCTCGCGCCGAACGACTTCACCGCGCGGACGGGGCTGCCGCCGAAGTCGTCGATGTCGAGCCCGCCGAGCCACGGCGACTTGCCGGGTTGCCCGGCCTGCAGGAACTCCGGCTGGGTGAGGGCGACCGTCGGAATCCACGGCGCGACCTTCCGCAGGAGCATCAGGGCGCCCCAGTCGAAGCTCTGGACCGTGACGTTGTGCGCGAATCCGCCACGCAGGATCTCGCGCACCGCCCGCCGGACGAACTGTTCGCGCGGCGCGGTCTCCTGCGGGGCGGCCGCCTCGACCTTGGTCTCGATGTTGAACTTGATCCCCCAGGCGCGGTGGTCGCGCGCGAGCTGGAACAGCTCGGCGAGCGTCGGCATCTTGGCGCCGGGGGAGAGCGTCTGGCCGGGGTGGGCGGGCTGCCGGATCGAACCGCAGTCCAGCGTGCGGACCTGCGCGAACGTCAGGTCCTTCACGTATTTGCCGACATACGGGTACGCCGGGTCGCCGGGCGTCGCGGGCGCGGTGTCGCGGCACTTCGCGGGTGTCGTCTTGCGGTCGTGGGTGATCACCTCGCGACCGTCCTTGGTGATCTGGAGGTCGAGTTCGAGCGTGGTCACCCCCAGCTCCATCGCCTTGCCGAACGACGCGAGTGTGCTCTCGACCGTGAGACCGAGTCCGCCGCGGTGGGCCTGGATGTCGAAGGAGCGACGCGGATGCGCGTCGGCGACCCCGGCCGTGCCGAGGGTCAGCGCAGCGGCCATGACCAGCGCGAATGTCTTCATCCGGGAACCATGCCACGGTCGGGTGAACTTCGATTGACTTAGACGCAACGTCAACCTCTACCTTCGTGGACATGCCGAACGAGAAGGAGTGGTCGATCCAGGACATCGCCCGCTCGGCCGGGACCACGAGCCGCACGCTGCGCCACTACGGCGACATCGGGCTGCTCGAACCGAGCCGGGTGGGGAGCAACGGATACCGCTACTACGACCAGGACGCGCTGGTGCGGCTGCAACGGATCCTGTTGCTTCGCGAACTCGGGCTGAGCCTGCCCGCGATCGCCGAAGTGCTCGAAGGAGAGCAGGACACGACGGCGGCGCTGCGCACGCACCTGAAGTGGCTGGAGCAGGAGCGACAGCGGCTCGGACGGCAGATCGAATCGGTCAGGACGACCTTGAAGAAGACGGAGAGAGGTGAACGACTGATGGCAACGGAAGTGTTCGACGGCTTCGACCACACGAAGTACGAGAAGGAGGTCACCGAACGCTGGGGCGCCGACGCCTACAAGCAGGGTGACCGCTGGTGGAAGTCGCTGAGCGCCGAGGACAAGAAGACGCACCAGCAGGAGCAGAAGGACATCGCGGCCGCGTTCGGCGAGGCCCGCGCCCTGGGTCTGCCCGTGGACGGTGACGAGGCTCAGGCGATCACGCGGCGGCTGTACGAGTGGCTCCGCCCGGCGGTGCGAGCCGTCTCGAAGGGCTACTTCGCCGGTCTCGGGCAGCTGTACGTCGACGACCCGCGCTACGGGCAGTACGACGAGAAGCACGGCGCCGGCACCGCGGAGTACATCCGTGACGCGATGGCGGTCTACGCCGAGCGCAACTTGCGCGACTAGGAAGGTGGACGGGGCTGCAGACCCGTCCCCCGGCTGAACCACGAGGTCTCCCAAAGGGCGCTCAGCGCCCGACGGAGACTTCACGTCGCGCGCGGCTTTTGGCCGAAGGCCACGGAAACGCGATGAAGGGGCGCCATTTTGATCAAGGTGAGCGCAAACCGGAACTGCGCCTCTTCGACGCTTTTCCGTCAGCGCGACACGCCGTAGGCAAATATCACAGAATATCGGGTCCACGCTAGAAACGCCGATAGCGTGTGAGAGTGGATCCCATCCGCAACCCCTTCGCCCCGGGCGCCGGTCAACGGCCGCCCGAGCTGGCAGGTCGCATGCGCGAGCTGCAGGCCTTCGAGGTCGTGCTCGAACGGGTCGCGCGAGGAAGACCGGAGCGCAGCCTGATGCTGACCGGTCTGCGCGGCGTGGGGAAGACAGTGCTGCTGGGCGAACTGCGCTCGAAGGCCATCAAGCACGGCTGGGGCGCGGGCAAGATCGAGGCCCGCCCGGACACCGAACTCAGGCGGCCGCTCTCGGCCGCGTTGCACCGCGCAATCCGCGACCTCGCGGTGCGCCATCGTGCTCCGGACCGTGTCGAGCAGGTTCTCGGTGTGCTCAAGGCGTTCGCGCTGCGCGCCAACAAGCCGGACGCGAAGCTCCGCGACCGTTGGCAGCCCGGCATCGACGTGCCCGCCGCGCAGGGCCGCGCCGATTCCGGCGATATCGAGATCGATCTGGTCGAGCTGTTCACCGAGGTCGCGGAACTGGCCGCCGACGTCGGCACCGGGGTCGCGCTGCTGATCGACGAGATCCAGGATCTGCTGCCCGAGGACGTTTCCGCGCTCTGCGCCGCCTGCCACGAGCTCTCGCAGTCAGGGGCACCGCTGGTCGTGGTCGGCGCGGGACTGCCGCACGTGCCCGCTGTCCTTTCGGCGTCGAAGTCGTACTCGGAACGCCTCTTCCGCTACGCGCGCATCGACAGGCTGGAGCGCGAAGACGCCGACCTGGCCGTGATGGCGCCCATCGAACGCGAGGACGCGGGCATCGAACCGGAGGCGCTGGACGCCCTGTTCGACGCGTCCGGCGGCTACCCGTACTTCATCCAGGCGTACGGCAAGGCGGCCTGGGATGCCGCGCCCGCGGATCCGATCACCGTGAAGGACGTCCAGGTCGCCGCCCCGGAGGCCGAATCGGAACTGGCGGTCGGCTTCTTCGGCTCCCGCTACGAGCGCGCGACGCCCGCCGAACGCGAGTATCTGCTCGCGATGGCCGAGCTGACCCAGGGCAGGGACGAGGCCGCCGGCACCGCCGATGTGGCCGTCTACCTGGGGCGGAAGCCTTCGTCACTGTCGCCGGCGCGGGACAGCCTGATGAAGAAGGGCCTGGTCTACTCCGCCGAGCGTGGGCACATCGCCTTCACCGTCCCGCATTTCGGCCACTACTTGCTCGGGCGGGACTAAGCCTCTCTCAAGCTTTATAGCGTCAAACCTAGAAAGCCGTAGAAAGTGCTACTTTGGAGCTCTCACTCGACTTCAAAGCCACTCGATCAGGTGATTTCGCCTCACGGGAGCCGAAGGGCGAACTTCTCGAAGTCCGCTTCGGCGACGAAATCCGAGGTTTTCGGCGCGGTCGGCGCCGAATTCGGGCCATAACTGAGATTTCCGCCGACGGCGGGCGAAAACCACGGCCGAGCCGGGCATGCCCCCGCGAGGAGAATCGCCATCGTGCGCCATCAAACAGCCGCGGTCGACAAGGAGATTCGGTCGTGAACCTTCGCCGCCCCGGTGCCCCGCAGAACGCGGCTCCCCCCACCCGCTTCCTTCCTCAGACGCTCGGGATCATCGCCGACTTGGCGGCGGTGTCGGTCCTGATCGTCGGAGGCGGACTGCCGATCGTCTGGGCGACCAGCCTGGGCGCGGTCCTCCTCGGGGTGTTCGCGGTCTGGCGGCGATGGGGCAACTCCGTCGACGTCTGGCTCGTCGCCGGAGTCGCCGTCGCGGTCGCCGGGGCCGGAGTCTTCGGTTTCTCACTGGCCACGGAGCGAAGCGCCCCCGTTCAGTCACCCGGCTTGGCAGCCGCGACTCGCACACCGTCGGACACGTCGACGCCATCGGCACCGCCGCCGGCGTCAACGACGCCGGCCTTGGAAAACCCCCTGTCGGCACCGCCGTCCTCGATACCACCTCCGAACGGTGGAACGTGGCTCATCGACCTGCCGAAGATCGAGGGTGGCTACGGAAACTGGCGACGAGGTGAAGCCGCAGTCGGCGGCCAGACCCTCCGGCACAGCATGATCGGCACGACCTGCTCGAAATCCGACGACGGTCACGAAGTGTTCACCATCGACCAACGGTTCCAGACTTTCCACGCGACTCTCGGCATCGCGGACGGTGCCCCCGCCGAGACCGTCACGAGGTTCGTGGTGAAGGTCGACGGACAGGTGAAAGCCACCCGAGACCTGCGCCCCGGCCAGGTGGACCTGCTGGAGCTGCCCGTGACCAAGGGCAAGCAACTGCTCCTCCAGGTGGACAACATCGACTCGCCGTGCAGCGCGACGGCGGTCTGGGGCGACGCGGTTCTGCGCTAGTCACCCGCCGGGCCATCGGGACCGCTTCGGTCGTGTCACGCCGCCCCGATGAACCCCGGCGTTATCAAGAAGTGACCGGCGACACCAAATCTCTCCGGATTTCACCTCTCGTTGCCGATGATTCATCGGCAGGTGTGCCACATCACCGGATAATCGTTGGCTTCCTTGTGAAAAAGGGTGCATACTAGAAGCACAGCCACCGAGACACAAGACCCTCAAGGGGATGACTTAAACCGATGAACAACATCGCCGCCAAGCTCCGTGCCCGTCGCGCCGAGGCTCGCACTCGCCGGGCCCTGAACCGGGCGATCGACACCGCGGCCACCGCGACCGTTCGTCAGGAGCTCATCGCTATCTCCCAGGCGCATCACACGCACATGCGCTGATCCGACAACAACCGTTGTAGGTGTCGCCCATTCGAGTGACCTACGACACATAGTGCGTGAGGTGTAACGCCGCGGAACGCGGCGTCGATACCCACTACGACCCCGTGATGCTGGCGGACCCCCGACCTGGCAGCATCACGGGGTTTCCATATGTCCACCCCCGAAAGATTTCGCGACGTCACCGCTTCGCGAAGTAACACTTGACTTGGTCAACGAATCTGTTGAGATGGTCAAATGACTCGCGCAGCAGACCGGGTGGCCACCGTCCGGGCCTTCAACCGCCTGTACACCGGCGTGATCGGCATCCTCGACGAAGGACCGGCCGACGCCGAGTACTCCCTGAGCGAGGCCCGGGTCCTGTTCGAGCTCGCGCAGCAGGATCCGACCCAGGTCACCGACCTGCGCAAACGTCTCGACCTCGACGCCGGGTACGCGAGCAGGCTGCTCGCGCGACTCGAAGAACGAGGTCTTCTCACGCGCGAACGCAGCGACGAGGACGCCCGCCGTCAGATCGTCAGGCTGACCGAGAACGGCCGCCAGGCCTTCGCCGTCCTCGACGCCCGTTCGGTGGGCCGGATCGGCTCGCTGCTCGGCCGGTTCGGCGACGACGACCAGAAGCGGCTGCTCGGCGCGATGGACACGATCACCTCGCTGGTCGGCGAGCGCCCGTCGGACCCCACGCTGGTCCTGCGCCCGCCCCGCCCGGGCGACTTCGGCTGGGTGGTCCACCGCCACGGCGCCCTGTACTCCCGCGAGTACGGCTGGGACGAACGCTTCGAAGCCCTCGTCGCCCGTGTCGTCGCGGAATACGTCGACAACCGCGGCGAACCCCGGCAGGCGGGCTGGATCGCCGAACTCGCCGGAGAGCGCGTCGGCAGTGTCTTCTGCATGCCCGCCGAAGACGGTGTCACGGCCAAGCTGCGGATGTTGATCCTCGAACCGTCGGCACGGGGACGCGGCGTCGGGAAACGCCTGGTCACCGAGTGCGTCGAGTTCGCGAGGGCGGCCGGCTATCCGGCGATGGAGCTCTGGACGGTCTCGCTGCTGGAGGCGGCGAGGGCGATCTACCAGAAGGCAGGCTTCCGGCTGGTGAGCGAAGAGACGATCCCGGGCTTCGGCCACGAGCTCACCGGTCAGACCTGGCGGCTGGAGTTTTGACCCTCTTTCACCACCGGCGTCGATTTGCGGCGGGCTTGTTCGTCTAGGGACCATCGATCCCAGGGAGGACGCCATGCCGAACTACATCGGTTTCATCCGCGCGACGAAGGACTCGCACGAACACCTAGGCCCCGACGAAGCACAACGCGTGCTCGAGAACTACATGGCCTGGGCGGACGAGCGCACGAAGGAGGGCCGGTTCGTCAGCGGCGGCGGCCTGTCGAAGCGCGGCCGGGTGCTGCGCGGTTCCGGCGGCGATGTCGGCGCGACCGACGGGCCGCATACCGAGGCCACCGAGATCGTCGGCGGCTACCAGGTGATCGAGGCCGCGGACCTCGACCAGGCGGAGAAGATCTTCGCGACGCATCCGCATCTGGAGTTCGGGCCGATCGAGGTGCGCAAGATCGGCGAACGCGGCTGCGAGGACTGATGCCGAAGTTCGTCGGTCTGATGACCTTTTCGCAGGACATCTCGTCGGCGGAGCCCGCCGGTGACGGCATCGAGCGGTATTTCGCCTGGCAGGACGAGCTGCGGGCGTCCGGCAAGCTGATCGCGGCCGCCGGGTTGGCCCCGGAATCACGGGTGGTGCGCGCCGGGACGATCACCGACGGCCCGTTCACCGAGGCCAGCGAGATCGTCGCCGGGTATCTCGTGGTCGAAGCCGCTGATCTCGACGAGGCGGCGAAGCTGTTCGAGACGCATCCGATCGCGGTGGACGGTGCCGGGATGTTCGTGGTCAGCGAGATCGCGCTCGATCTCGACACCTCACGCGAGGAACACCTGAGCCGCTTCGGGCTGTCATGAGCCGCCCGGCCGGCGTGGTGGAGCATCTGTTCCGGCACAGCGCCGGGCGGATCGTCGCCACGCTGGCCAGGGCGCTCGGCCCCGAACGGCTGGATCTGGCCGAAGAGGCTGTCGCCGACGCTCTGGAGCAGGCTTTGCGCACCTGGCCGCAGTGCGGGGTACCGGACAACCCGCGGGGCTGGCTGTTCCGGGCCGCGCGGAATCGGGCGATGGACGTCGTCCGGCGTGAACAGACGCTGCGCGCGCTGCTGCCGCGGCTCGTGGAGCTCGGCGGAATCGAAGACGACCGGCGCACCGACGACGAGCTCGTGCTGATGTTGCTGTGCTGTCATCCCGCGCTGCCGATGGTGTCGCAGGTGGCGCTGACGTTGAAGACCGTCGGCGGGCTCGGGGTGAACGAGATCGCGGCGGCGCTGCTGACGAAACCGGCGACGGTGGCGCAGCGGCTCGTGCGGGCGAAGAAGTGGCTGCGGGAGTCCGGGAAACCGCTCGCGCTCCCCGGACCGGACGCGCTTGAGTCCAGAGTGGACAGTGTGCTGGCCGTGCTCTATCTGTTGTTCAACGAGGGCTACGACGCGACGACCGGAGCGGTCGCGGTGCGCGGCGAACTGTGCGGTGAGGCGATCCGGCTGGGACGGCTGCTGCTGGCCGGGCCGGAAACGGATCTGCCGAGGGTGCGGGCGCTGGTCGCGTTGATGCTGCTCCAGGCGAGCAGGCTGCCCGCCCGGGTCGACCGGGACGGCGATCTGCTGCTGCTCGACGAGCAGGACCGGGCCCGCTGGGACCACGCGATGATCGCCGACGGAAAGCGGCTGTTCGAGCGGGCGTGCACCGGGCCGGAGATGTCGGCGTACCACGTCGAGGCGGCGATCGCGTTGTGCCACAGCACGGCTCCGCCGCCGGATTGGCGCCGGATCGTCGGCCTGTACGACGACCTGCTCGCGCTGCGCCCGTCGCCGGTGGCGCGGCTGAACCGCGCGATCGCGCTTTCCATGGTGGAGGGCGCCGTCGCCGGGATCGCCGAACTCGAAGCCGTCGAGGCCGATCTACCGGACTACACGCTGCTGCCCGCCGTCCTCGGCGCGCTCTGGCTGCGGGCCGGCGACCCGGCTCGCGCCGCGGTCCACTACCGGCGAGCGCTCACGCTGCCGTGCTCGGAACCGCAACGCCGCTTCCTCACCCGACGCCTGACCTCCTGCGATCCAGCCTCCTGAATACGAAAAGGGCCGCGTCCGAACCGGACGCGGCCCTCTCACGGAACTGACTAGTGGACGCCGATTTCGCGGAGATCCTTGTCGTGTTCGTCGGCGTGGTAGTCCTCGGGCGCGGTGTCGTCCGTGCCGTTGAAGACCTTCATCCGCCGTGCGATCACCGTGAAGATCACGGCGACCAGCAGGTTCGCCACCAACGCCACGAACCCGACGTAGATCTGCACCGGCGAACCGCTGAACGGGTGCCAGCCGAAGATCGACAGCTTGTCCAGCGCCAACGCGGAGCCACCGAAGTGCGCCTTGCCGGTCGCCGGGTTCGGGATGTTGTAGAGCATGATCAGACCCCAGCCGATCCCGACCACCCAGCCGGCGATCAGGCCCCACCGGTGGAACCACCGCGTGTAGAGCGAGATCGCGACCGCGGGCAGGGTCTGCAGGATCAGCACGCCACCGATGAGCTGCAGGTCGATCGAGAACTGCGGGTCGATGAACAGAATGAACGCCACCGCGCCGAACTTGACGATCAGCGAAGCGAGCTTCGCCTGCTTCGCTTCCTGGCCCGGCGTCGCGTTCTTCTTGATGTACTCCTTGTAGATGTTGCGCGTCCACAGGTTGGCCGCCGCGATCGACATGATCGCCGCGGGCACCAGTGCGCCGATGCCGATCGCGGCGAACGCGATACCGGCGAACCACGACGAGAACTGCGTGTCGAACAGCACCGGGACGACGGTGTTCGTGTCGGGCTTGCCGGTGGCGTTGTTCGTGATCGGCTTGACCGCGGCGCTGATCGCCACGTAGCCGAGCAGCGCCAGCAGGCCGAGCACCAGCGAGTACGCCGGGAGCGCGACCATGTTCCGCTTGATCACGCTGCGGCCGCGTGAGGCGAGCACGCTGGTGAGCGAGTGCGGGTACAGGAACAGCGCGAGCGCCGAACCGAGCGCCAGCGTGGCGTACTGCAGCTGGTTGTTGGCGTTGAGCAGGATGCCGTCCGCCTTCGACGGCGTCTGGTCGAACTTCGCCTGCGCCGAGTCGAAGATCGCCGACCAGCCGCCGAGCTTCGAGGGCAGGTAGATGATCGCCACGAGGATCACGATGTAGATCAGGATGTCCTTGACGAACGCGATCAGCGCGGGCGCGCGCAGCCCGGACTGGTAGGTGTAGACCGCCAGGATGACGAAGGCGACCAGCAGCGGCAGGTGGCCGACGATGCCGGAACCGTTGATGCCCATGGTCCGCAACACCGCTTCGAGGCCGACGAGCTGCAGCGCGATGTACGGCATCGTCGCGATGATCCCGGTGATCGCGATCAGCAGCGCCAGCGTCGGCGAACCGAACCGGCCGCGGACGAAGTCGGCGGGCGTGACGTAGCCGCGGACCCGCGAGACCGACCACATGCGCAGCGCCGGCATCAACACGATCGGGTAGACGATGATCGTGTACGGCAGCGCGAACAGGCCCATCGCGCCGGCACTGAACATCAGCGCGGGGACGGCGACGAACGTGTACGCCGTGTAGAGGTCACCACCGAGCAGGAACCAGGTGATCCACGAGCCGAACTTGCGGCCGCCGAGGCCCCATTCGTCCAGGTGGTCGAGGGTGTTGCCGGCCTTCCAGCGGGAGGCGACGAAGCCGAGCACGGTGACCACCGCGAAGAGGATCGCGAAGATGATCAGCTCGGGCCATTGGATCTCGGTCACTTGACGTCCCCCTCGTCGAGCTCGTCCACGGACAGCCGGTCGGGACGGTCACTGGTCGGCTTGTCCTTCGTCATCACGAAGACGATCCACGTGCACAGGACGCCGACCGCCACGAACACGAATTGGAACCAGTAGAAGAACGGCATCCCGAACAGCCGGGGGCCGTCCGAATTGAACAAGGACGTGACCAGCACCAGCAACGGGATGATCAGCAGGAGGTTCCAAGAGCTGAACTGAAAGCCCCTCACCTTCCCGTCTGCCTTACCTGACGCCATCGGACCTCACCTAACGTTCCCGTACCCCGGATGGACCCGATGACCCTAGAACCTCTCGCCCATCCGGGTCACGCCCGCCGGATATCGATTTGATCAGCGACGCCCCATCCGACGAAGGGCGGTTGCCGTCCCGCTCTTCGCCGGATATCAATAGCCGCAGTCGCGAACGGAACTTCGCACGCAAGATCAAAGGGGCATCGGATGAAGAAACTCCGCTATGCGGTGGTGATCCCGGCTGTCGCCGGCACCATGCTGGCCGGGTTCACTCCTGCGTTCGCAGGACCGGAGGCTGCCAAACAGCAGCCTCTGAACTCCACCAACATTCCTGCGCAGTACGCGAACCAGAAGCTCGACTGGCACAAGTGCACGGCGAACGAGCTGCCGTCCGCGCCGCCTCCCGGCGCCGAGAACATCGAATGCGCGACCTACCGCTCGCCGCGCAACTGGTACAAGTCCAACGAAGGCATCGACCTGACGATCGCCGTCAGCCGCCTCGCCGCCACCAGCGGCAACGCGACGGCCAGCGTCATCACGAACCCGGGTGGTCCCGGCGCTCCGGGCCGTAACTTCCCGGCGCGTCTGCGTAACCAGACGAAGCTGCGCGCGAACCAGGAGATCATCGGTCTCGACCCGCGCGGCACCGGCAAGAGCACCAACATCACCTGCGGCAACGCGATCGGCACCGGCTCCGACCTGGACCCGCGCGACCGCAGCCGGGCGAACCTCAACCTGATCCTGGACGCCACCAAGTACGCGGCGGACTCGTGCCAGGTGAAGTCCGGCGAGCTGGGCCCGCTCATCAACACCGCCCAGACCGTCCGCGACATCGACCTGCTGCGTGTCCTCCTGGGCCGCGACAAGATCAACTGGGTCGGCTACTCGGCGGGCACCTGGCTGGGCGCGCACTACGCGCAGCAGTTCCCCACCCGGACCGGCCGCTTCCTGCTCGACTCGTCGACCGAGTTCACGACGACCTGGCAGAACTCGTTCGACGGGCAGCCGCTCGGCTTCGAGCGCCGCTGGCGTCAGGACTTCCTGCCGTGGATGGGCAAGTACGACAAGGTCTACGGCTTCGGCAAGAACGGTGAAGCCGCGCGCCAGAGCTACGAGAAGGTCCGCTTCGCGCTGACCCAGAACCCGGTCGAGGTGGACGGCGTCCCGGTGTCGGCCAACGCGCTCGACTCGACCATCGCCTCGTACCTGTACTCGAAGCGCAACTTCACGGCGCTGGCCGACTACCTGGTCAACCTGAAGACGCTGACCGAGGGCTCCGGCTCGCAGCAGCAGAAGGCCACGGCCGCGCAGAAGGTCAAGGCGGAGACCGTGGACGCCGACGGCGTCATCGGCCCGCAGCCGCTGTTCGTCCCGAGCGACGGCGACGCCTACAACGCCAGCTTCTGGTCCATCCCCTGCAACGAGGGCCCGTGGACCGGCAACCGGCAGAGCGTCATCCGCCAGTCGCAGAAGCTGATCGACCGCGATCTGCCGCTGCTCGGCGCCGGCTGGCTGATCCAGCCGTGCATCTTCTGGAAGAACAAGCCGGTCGACCTGCCGAAGCTCGACGGCCGCGGCGTCCCGCCGGTGCTGATCGTCCAGTCGGTGCACGACCCGGCGACCCCGATCGAGGGCGCGACCCGTGCGCACCGCGCGTTCGCCAACTCGCGGATGATCACCGTGACCGGTGAGGGTGACCACGGCATCTACGCCGGCGGCAACACGGGTGTGGACAAGGTCGTGGAGGACTACCTCGTCGACGGCAAGGTGCCGAACGACCAGAGCCTCCCCGGACTCCCACTTCCGGTGCCCGCGGGCGGCTGAAGCCCCTAGGGATTGTGGCCCCGTCGAGTTTCGGCTCGGCGGGGCCCTTCTTTTGAACGGTCCACAGACCTGTGCACAGAGTTGTCCACAGGCTGGGGGTAACTCTGTGACAGGTGGGTGGTGGTGTTGGCCGTATGGGGGGATCACACACAACCACACACACGCAAAAACGCCCCGTGCAGATGAGGGACAACAGCGTCGCGGTCGCGGT
>NZ_JBHXJK010000016.1:95324-102748 GCF_042723255.1 Amycolatopsis thailandensis | reverse complement strand
ACCTCGGGACTGGGGATGGCGTGCGTCGACGAAGTCACCCGGATCACCGCCCGGCACGTCCGGATGCTGGCCTGCGACGCGAAGATCATCCCCGCCGTGCTCGGGTCGGAAAGTGAACCCCTCGACATCGGCCGGGCCGCCCGCACCGTCACCCCCGCACAACGCCGGGCATTGAACCTCCGCGACCACGGGTGCGCTTTCCCCGGCTGCCACCGGAAACCCAAACACTGCGAAGCCCACCATATTCTTCCCTGGGGTGCACTCGGCGACACCGACCTGAACAACCTGTGCCTGCTCTGCCGATATCACCACATGGTCATCCACGGACAATCCGGCTGGACAGTCCACCTCGCCACCGACGGCCAACCCGAGTTCGTTCCGCCGCAGTACCTCGACCCACTACAACAACCACGCCGCAACCACCACTGACCCCCGAGGAGCCCGCCACCACCACCGGCGACGGGCCCCTCGGCATGCCCGAGGCACAGGCGGAAACCCGAAACGCAGCTGTTTCCGGCTTCCGCGAATCCCGCGACGCCGGTTCGCCGCGACCAGCGCGACAACACTCAGCGACGCGGTCGCCATAAGGCAGTAGCCGCGCGAAACCGGCGAACCGGTGGCCGCGATCATGATCCGGATCCGGCCGTGCCGGTCGGTCGGTCGGTCAACAGCCTCACGATCGGCGTCACCACGGTCAGGATGGCGGCGGTGATCATCAGGGCGACGAACGACCAGCGCTCCCCCCGGCGATCAGCAGACCGCTCCACTGGAAGCGGAACAGCGTCGGACGGGCGTCGTCTTCGGTGAATCCGGTCGCGTGGCAACGGTTTCGGCGGCGGGTTCGTCGACGTGACGCCGGATGTAGCAGCCGACCGGGCCGACCGGCAACCCGAAGACGAACGGGATCCACCAGCCCCACGACGTCATCGCATCGGTGGTGAGCGAGGCGGTCGGCGTAGGCGCCGAGCACGAGACCGGCGAGCGGGCGCACGAGGAACGTGATCCCGAAGACCGCGTATGCCCGGACGGGCTGGACGGCGGCGTTCCCGCCGGGAAAGAAGGTCTTACCGATCTGGGCCGCCATCAGGCGCGTACACGCCGAGGTCGAACCATTCGAGCGCGTTGCCGATGCTGGCCGCGGCGATGGCACGCCGCGTCGACGACGACGTCCGGGGCTTCGTCGCCGTCCGATCGCTTGTCACGCTTCCTCGCCACGCCTGCCGAGGGCATGGAACAGCGCCGCGGCGAGCACGACACCCTCCCGGGCGATCGGGGCCAACAGGTGCTCGTCGGGCGCGTGTTGCAGGCAGCCGGGGTAGGAATGCGGCAACCACAACGTCGGCAGACCGAGGACGTCGGTGAACACGTGGTTCGGCAGGCCGCCTCCGAAGCTCGGCAGGATCGCCACCGAGCTATCGGACACCTCGTCGAGGACGCCTTTCGCCCAGTCCACCCAGGGGTCGTCGACCGGAGTACGGCTGGCGACGAAGCTGGCTTCGGCGGTGACGTCGACCATCGGAAACCCCTGCGCGGCAAGGTGTTTCGTGATGGCTTCACCCACTCCGTCGACGTCGGTGCCCGCCACGTAACGCAGTTGCAGCATCGCGCGGGCCCGGCCGGGGATGGCGTTGACCGGCCGGTCGATGTCGGCCGCGCCGAGTGACAGGACTTCGAGGGTGTTCCAGCCGTACAGGCGCTCGGCCGCGGTCAGCCCGGTGTCGCCCCAGCCCTCGTCCAGCACCGGATCTCCCGGCGTGTTCCCGATTTCGAGGTCGGCGAGTGCCGCGCGGACACTGCCCGGGAGTTCGGGCGGGAGGAGTTCCGGCACTTGGACGCGGCCGTGCCCGTCGACGAGACAGGCGATCGCCCCGGCGAGGGTGGTGGCGGGATTGCGCAGGACGCCACCCCAGTTCCCGGAGTGGTACGCGTCGGGCCGGAGATCGACGTCGAGGGCGATCCGGACGCTGCCCCGCGCGCCGAGGAACAGCGTCGGCGTCGCCGCGTCCAGGCGCGGGCCGTCGGAGGCGATGAGGACGTCGGCGCTCAGCTCTTCCCGGTGCGACGCGACGAACTCGTCGAGGCCGGGCGAGCCGATCTCCTCCCCGGTCTCGAACAGGAACTTGAGGTTGAACCCGAGCGATCCGGTTTCGGCGAGGAGCAGCCGGAGCGCTGTCAGGTTGATCAGGTGCTGTCCCTTGTTGTCCGCGGAGCCGCGGCCGTACCAGCGCTCACCGTCGGCGGTCAGCGTCCACGGGTCCCGGTCTTCGCTCCACTGGCCCTCGTGCCCGTCGACGACGTCGGCGTGGCCGTAACACAGGAGCGTCGGCAGCCCCGGGGATTCGATCCGGGTGCCGATCAGGAACGGGCCGCCGTTCGGGTCGGGGTTCGGATACGTCGTCACGGAACAGCCGAGCGCGCTCAGCGCGGGGGTCAGCACCTTGTCCAGGTATGCCTTGATGGCAACGCGTCCGCTCGGATGATCGCTCACCGTCGGATAGCGGACGAGTTCGGCGAGCTCGGCGAAGAAGGCCCCCGAGTCGACGTGCTTCTGGGCTTTCGAGACCAGTTCTGCGGGGATGGCCACGGTGTCTCCGATTCGCTCGTCCGGTGTCGCTGAGGAGCGTAAGACGGTTTGCTTACACCCCGCGTTCTCATCCGGCAAACCTGCTGTTGACGTACTTCCTCGAAGTCGCCCGCACCGGTTCGGTGTCCGAAGCGGCGACGGAGCTGACGGTGATGCCTCGGCGATCAGCCGTCAGATCGCCGAACTCGAGGCCGGGAACCGGCTGCTGACCTCGTTCGTCCGGCCGCCGGTCAGCGGATCAGCACCCCGGGATTGAGGATTCCGGCCGGGTCGAGGGCGGATTTGGCGGCGTCGAGCGCGGCCGCGAACGGACCGGGCCGCTGGCGGTCGTACCAGGGCCGGTGGTCGCGGCCGACGGCGTGGTGATGGGTGATCGTGCCGCCGTGGCCCGTGATCGCCTCGGAGACGGCGGCCTTGATCTCGTCCCACTGCGCGACCGTGCTCCCCCAGCGCCCGGCGGCGTAGATCCCGTAGTAGGGCGCGGGGCCGTCCGGGTAGACGTGCGTGAAGCGGCAGGTGACGACACCGGCGCCGCCGCACACCTCGTCGATCGCGGCGCGCGCCGCCGAGGTGATCGCGTCGTGGAACTCGTCGAAGGCGTCCCAGGTGCAGGCGGTCTCGAAGGTCTCCACGATGAGCGACCGGCGGGCCAGGGCGTCGCGCTGGTACGGCATCCGCAAGAACGACGAACGCCAGGTCGAGGCGCTGTCCTGGTTCGGGGAGTCCTTGCTGCGCCTGGCTTTCACCACCCCGCCGTGCCCCGCGGTCAGTTCGAGCGCGCGCTCCAGCCAGGTGTCGACCGGATGATCGGCGGATTCGAACGCGACCAGGAGCAGTCCCCCGCCCACACTCGCGCCCGCGTTGATGAAGGCCTCGGCCGGATCGAGGAGACGGCAGTTCGACGGATGGAGCCCGGACTGCGCGATCGCGCGGGTGGCGGCGACCGCGTCTTCCTGTCGTTCGAAGGCGACCGACGCGGTGACCTGCCAGACCGGCCTGTCCTGGAGCCGCATCCAGGCTTCGGTGATCACGCCGAGGCTGCCCTCGGAGCCGAGGAACATCCGGTCCGGCGAGGGTCCGGCGCCCGATCCCGGCAGGCGCCGCGATTCGCTGATCCCGGCCGGGGTGACGACACGCAGCGACTCGGTGAGATCGTCGATATGCGTGGCGAGCGTGGCGAAATGCCCGCCAGCGCGGGTGGCGAGCCAGCCGCCGAGCGTGGAATGGGCGAACGATTGCGGGAAATGCCGCAGGGTCAGGCCCAGCGGACGAAGACGGTCTTCCAGCGCCGGGCCGAAGATTCCGGCCTGGATCCGGGCCGCGCGGCTGACCGTGTCCACTTCGAGCACGGCGTCGAGTCCCGCGAGGTCCATCGACACGGCCGGCCCGTCGAACCGCGGCTCGATCCCGCCGACGACGGAACTGCCGCCGCCGTAGGGAATCAGCGGGGTTCCGGAGGCCGTGCACCAGTCGAGGAGGTCGACGACGTCCTGTTCCGTACGCGGGCGGGCGACCAGATCCGGGACGTGGTCGAGCCGGCCGAGCAGGTTGCGGACGACGTCGCGGAAAGCCTTGCCCCGGGCGTGGGACAGCCGATCGACGGGTTCGTCGCTGCACAACGCGGCGAGCGTCGCGGGCGGGCGGATCCGCGACGCGGGTACGTCGAGCTCCGCCGGTTCCGGCGGGGCGTGGTCGGTGAAGTCGTGACCGGGCAGGACACCCGAGGTGCGAGCGACCAGCGCGTCGGACTCTTCCCTGGACAGTTCGCCGTCGGTGGTGCCCCAGCCCCACCAGGACCGCTCTTCGGTCGGCATCATCGCCTCCCTTCGATCTGACTCGCCAGTAAGTTACTTATCGGTCAGTTGCCGTGTCAACGCTCGGGGTCCGCCGCGAGTCGTCCGTCTGGACACACGTGTCGTCCATCCAGTCACACGTGTCGTCCATGGGGTCACCTGTGTCGTCCGTTCGGTCACGGGGACGACCGAGCTGGGCCCCCGCCGCACTCGCTTCCCTGACACACCGGACAGCTCTGCCGCCCAGGACCGATTCGAGGCCTTCGACGCTTTACAACGTTGTATCAACGATGTAAAAACGTCCTGACGGCCAGCCGTGGCCCGGATCACACCGGTTCCCACCACCACGGGGTCGTGGTTTCACGCCTGCACAGTCCAGCGGGAGGCGCACCTCCGCCGAGGCGGCCGCCCCCGGAGAAGGGTGTCGAGCAGATGTTGCCAACGTTGTCACCACCACGCCCCCGGAAGCCGAGACGCTTCCGGAAGACACTGGCCACCGCCGTCGCGGTGGCCTCGGCCCTGGCGTTGACGTCGGGCGCCGCGACGGCCGCGGAGAGCGGCTGGAAGATGGGCAAGCCGCGCCTGACCACCCCGTGGACCAACCAGGTCTCGCCGACCAACGCGCTGCCCGAGTACCCCCGGCCGCAACTGGTGCGCGAGAACTGGCAGAACCTCAATGGGGTCTGGGAGTTCGCCGGCGCCGCGCCCGGCGAGGTCCCGCCGTTCGGTGAGAAGCTCGCCGAGAAGATCCTGGTCCCCTACCCCGCCGAATCGGCGCTTTCGGGGATCCAGCGGCACGAGGACTACATGTGGTATCGCCGCACGTTCACCGTCCCCAGGAACTGGAACGTGGGCAGGGACAACACCCTGCGGATCAACTTCGGCGCCGTCGACTACAAGGCGAAGGTCTACGTCAACGGCAAGGAGGTGGCCTCGCACCAGGGTGGCTACGGCGCGTTCTCCGCGGACGTGACCTCGGCGCTGAAACCCAAGGGAGAGCAGGAGATCATCGTCGGCGTCGAGGACCGCGCAGACGCGACCTGGCAGCCCGTCGGCAAGCAGCGCCTCGTCCCCGACCGCGGGATCTTCTACGAAGGCGCCTCGGGCATCTGGCAGACGGTGTGGATGGAACCGGTCGCGGCCAAGCACGTCGGCACGCTCGGCATGGTCCCCGATCTCAAGTCGTCCACGCTCAAACTCACCGTCGACACCGGCGGCAGCTCCGGGCTGACCGTCGAGGCCGTGGTCCGCGACGGCAGGAAGGTGGTCAGCCGCAGCAAGGCGTCGGCCGCCGGGACGATCTCCCTGCCGGTGCCCAAGGCGAAACTCTGGTCGCCGGATTCGCCGTTCCTGTACGACCTTGACGTCGAGCTGAAGGACGGCCGCCGCACCGTGGACAAGGTGTCGTCCTACTTCGGCATGCGCGAGTACGGCACCACGAAGGGCGCCGACGGCAAACTCCGGTTCACCCTCAACGGCAAGATCCTCTTCCTCCAGTCCACTTTGGACCAGGGCTACTGGCCGGACGGCATCTACACCGCGCCGACCGACCAGGCACTGCGCTTCGACCTCGAACAGCACAAGGTCCTCGGCTTCAACACGGTCCGCAAGCACATCAAGACCGAACCCGATCGCTGGTACCACCACGCCGACAAGCTCGGTCTGCTCGTGTGGCAGGACATGCCGTCGATGCGCACCGGTGGCCGCCCGCCCGTCGACGCCCAGCAACAGTTCAAAGCCGAGCTGAAAGAACTGGTGGAGCAGAAGAAGAACTGGACCTCGATCGTCGGCTACGTGCCGTTCAACGAGGGCTGGGCCGAGTGGTCGCGCGAGGAGACCGGGAAGGTCGCCGAAAGCGTCAAGGCCCAGGACCCGACCAGGCTGGTCAACGCCCACAGCGGCGTCAACTGCTGTGACTCGCTCGGCGACTCCGGCAAGGGTGACGTCCTCGACTGGCACTCCTACCCGGGTCCCGCGAAGCCGATGCCCGACGCCAAGCGGATTTCGATCGACGGCGAGCACGGCGGCTACGGCCTCGAGGTCAAGGACCACATGTGGTTCGGCGAAGGCCACGCCTACGAGATGGTGAAGGACCAGGCGACCCTGAACAGCCGCTACGTCCAGAACCAGCGCGACGTGCTCGCGTCGGCCCAGAGCTGCGGCATCAGCGGCTCGATCTACACGCAGATCACCGACGTCGAGCATGAGGTCAACGGCTTCTTCACCTACGACAGGCAGGTGAAGAAGATGGACTTCGCGCAGGTCCGAGCGGTCAACCAGGCGATCATCCGCAACGCCGACGGCAGCGGTTCCGGCGCGCCCGACCCGGGCCCCGGCACTCCGGGGATCACCGGCGTGCACGCCTACAAGTTCGACGAGGGCACGGGATCCAGCGCCGCGGACTCGGTCGGCACCGCGAACGCCACGCTGACCAACACGCAGTGGGCAAGCGGTGTCGAGGGCGGCGCGCTGGCCTTCGCGGGCAACGGGCAAGCCGACACCAGGGCGAACCTCGTCAACACGGCGGGCAGCTACTCGGTCTCCGCGTGGGCGAAGCTGGACGAGGCCGGTGGCGCGTTCCAGACCGTCGTCAGCCAGGACACCGGCCGCGACAGCGCGTTCTTCCTCCAGTACTCCGGACAGGACCAGCGGTGGGCGATGAGTTTCGTCGGTCTCCGCGCCCTGTCGCCGGAGAAGCCGCAGGTCGGCAAGTGGTACCACCTGACCGGCGTCCGTGACGCCAAGACGGGCACGTTGTCGCTGTACGTCGACGGCACGAAGGTCGCCTCGCAGAACGCCTGCTCCGCCGCACCGAGCACCGGCCACACGGTGATCGGCCGCGGTCAGTACGGCGGTCAGCAGGTCGACTTCCTGCGTGGCGCCGTGGACGACGTCCGGTTCTACGACCGGCCGCTGTCCGACGCCGAGGTCGCGACGCTGGCGAAGCGCGATTGATCCAGGACGCGGGGGGCGCGGAGACCTACACCCGCCCCCCGGACCGACAACACCCCCCCCACAAGGGGACGAGAAACGGGCGCCCCACCACA
>NZ_JBHXJK010000016.1:0-95314 GCF_042723255.1 Amycolatopsis thailandensis | reverse complement strand
CGGGGCCCGGTGCCCGCCGAGCGCTACACGCCCGGGCCGCTGCCCGCCCCCTAGGCGGCGCCGCGGGCCCGGCCCTTTTCCCCCAGCCCGCGGGGCGCCGCTATCACAGGCGCCCCCGCGCGTCCGTCACCCAGTCCCGCACGACGTCGCCGAGCACGGGCAGCGGCACCTGCCCGTTCCGCAGCACGACGTCGTGGAAGTCGCGGATGTCGAAGGCCTCGCCCAGGCGCTCCTCCGCGAAGGCACGCAACCGCTGGATCTCCAGCCTGCCCGTCATGTACGACAGCGCCTGGCCGGGCCATTCGATGTATCGGTCGGTCTCGGACGTCACCTCGACGTCGCTGAGCACGCAATGCTCGGTGAGGTAGTCGACGCACTGCTGCCTGGTCCAGCCCAGCGCGTGCAGCCCGGTGTCGACGACGAGCCGTGCCGCGCGTAGCGAGTCCTCGGCGACCATGCCCAGTCGCATCACGTCGTCGGAGTACAGCCCCATTTCGTCGGCGAGCCGTTCGGTGTAGAGCGCCCAGCCCTCGTCGAACGCCGAGAGCGGGACGAGCTTGCGCAGTTGCGGCACTCCTTCAAGCTCGAAGGACACGCAAGCCTGGAAGTGGTGTCCTGGAACGGCTTCGTGGAAGGCGACGGACTCCGCGATGAACCGGAACCGCTCGGTCACCCGGTAGGCGTTGGTGGAGTAGACGCCCGGACGGCTGCCGTCGGCCGAGGGCGGCATGTAGTACGCCTGAGCCGCGGACGGACCGTCCGCCTCCGGCACGGCGCGGACGACGCATTCGGCGGACGGCACCCGGCGGAACCAGCCGGGCGCGGCGGCCGTGGCCCGCGCGACCGCCTCCGTCGCGGTGGTGATCATCTCGTCCGCGTCCCGCCAGCGCAGCGACGGATCGGTCCGCATCCGGCGCCGGACCTCGACGGGATCGTCCTCGCCGAAGACGGCGGCGCCGAGCCTCCGGTACTCCTCGTCCAGCGCCCGTCCGATCGCGAGGCCCGTCTCGTGCAGTTCCTCCGCGGAGACCCCGGTGGTGGTGTGCGTCTTGAGCAGCCCCGCGTAGGTCTCCTTGCCGCCCTCCAGCCAGCAGAGCCCGGGCCGGTCGTCGGGACGGCCGTGCCCGGCGATCTCGCGGGCGAGCATGTCTCGATAGGCGGCGAGCGCCGGCCGCACCTTCTCGACGAACAACCGGTCCCGGCGCGCCCCGCGGTCACCGGTCAGGGCCGGGACGAGCAGCGAGTTGGGCTCGGCCGCCAGGAACCGGTCGACGTACTCGACGGCGCTGCGCACCGCACGTTCCACCGGCGTCCGGCCGGCCTCGATCCCGGCGCGGTGCCGATCCGCCAGCGCCCCGAAGAAGTCCGGGAACGCCGCCAATCTCGTCAGATGATCCTCCTCCGCCTGCTCTCCCGACGGTTCCAGCTGCGGAAGCCAGGACAGCACCCCGACACCCTCGGCCACCATGGGATCGGCGAGGGTGAACTCGCTCTGGCGGGCGTCCAGCCTGGCCAGGAGCGATTCCGAGTGATAGGCGACGACGCCGAGCGTGATCCGGTCCGGATCGGTGGACCGGGCGGCGAGTCCGGCGATCCGGACGGCCTGCTCCCTCAGGCGGGCGTCACCGGCTTCGGAGACGTCCCGTAACTCGTGATCGTGCCCGGGAATGTTGTCGAAGGTCGCCATCAAAGGCATTTCGGTCGCGAGGAGGTCGAGGAGTTCATCCGCCAACTCCCCAGCTGTCGGCTCATTACTCATATCCGACACCTACCAGACCGGATCCGTTTCCCGCTGGCGTTTTCCCGTTATCCGACCAGGCCGACCACCCGTTCGGTGGGTCCGGTGTACGCGCTCGACGGCCGGATGAGACTGTTGTCCGCCAGTTGCTCGGCGATGTGCGCCGTCCAGCCGGTGATCCGTGCGGCGACGAAGATCGGCGTGAACACCGGGGTGTCGAAGCCGATCAGGTGGTACGCCGGGCCCGCCGGGTAGTCCAGGTTCGGGTGCAACCCCTTCGCGTCGTACATCGCGCGGGCCAGCGCCTCGTAGAGGTCGAGCAGGTGGTGGCCGTCGCGTAGTTCCGCGATCTCTTGCAGGGCACGGCGCATGGTCGGGACACGGGAGTCGCCCTTCTTGTAGACGCGGTGCCCGAAGCCCATGATCTTGCGTTTCCCTGACAGCGCCGCGGTGAGCCAGGCTTCGGCGTTGTCCGCGGTGCCGATCTCCTGGAACGTCGCCATGACGGCTTCGTTGGCCCCGCCGTGCAGTGGCCCCTTGAGCGCGCCGATGGCCGCGGTGACGGCGCTGTAGAGATCCGACAGTGTGGAGGTGACGACTCGCGAGGTGAACGTCGAGGCGTTGAAGCTGTGCTCGGCGTAGAGGACCAGCGAAGTTTCGAAGGCCCGGACGATCACGGGTTCGGGGACCTCGCCGAGGGTCATGTACAGGAAGTTCTCCGCGTAGCCGAGGTCGTCGCGCGGGGCGAGCGGGAGCAGGCCATGCCTGCGCCGCTGGGTCAGCGCGACGACGGCGGGAAGCGCGGCGAACAGCCGGAGTGCCTTGGCACGGTTGGCTTCCGGGCCGTTGTCGTCCTCGTGCGGGTCGTGCGCGCCCAGGACGCTCACCGCGGTGCGCAGGGTGTCCATCGGATGCGCGGTCTCCGGCAACGACAGCAGGGTCAGCACAAGGTCGCGCGGCAGGGCGCGGTGCGCCCGCTCGGCCTCGTTCTGGGCCGCCAGCTGGGACGGCGTCGGCAGTTCGCCGTACCAGAGCAGGTACGCGACCTCTTCGAAGCGGCACTTCCCGGCCAGCTCCTGGACGGGGTAGCCGCGGTAGGTCAAGGAGTTGGTGTCGGGATTGACCATCGACACCCCCGTGGTGTCGACGACGACCCCGGCGAGTCCTTTGTGGATGCTGGTCATGGTTTCCCCTCAGATGCGGAAGGTGAAGACGTTCTCGTCGAACGTGCTGTAGGACTCGTAGTCGAGTAGGTCGTAGAGGTCGCGCCGATGCTGCATGCTGTCGAGCAGGCCCGTTTGCGTGCCGTGTTCGGCGATCGCGTTCAGCCCGGTTTCCGCGGCGTGCATGGCCAGGCGCAACAGGGTGACCGGGTAGATGACGACGTTCACCCCGAGGGACTCCAGCGTCTTCACGTCCAGCAGCTCGCTCTTCCCGAACTCGGTCATGTTGGCCAGGATCGGGACGTCGACGGCGGCGCGCAGCCGTTCGAAGTCGGCGGGATCCCGCATCGCCTCGGGGAAGATGAGGTCGGCACCCGCGCCGGCGTAGGCCTTGGCACGTTCTACGGCGTCGTCGATGCCGTGGACGGCGGCCGCGTCGGTGCGGGCGGCGATGACGAAGTCCGGATCGCGGCGGGCTGCGACGGCGGCGGTGATCCGCCGGACCGCGACGTCGCGGTCGACGACGTCCTTGCCGTCGAGATGCCCGCATCGCTTGGGATTCACCTGGTCCTCCAGGTGCATTCCGGCGACACCGGCGTCCTCCAGTACCTGCACGGTGCGGGCGGCGTTCATCGGCTCGCCGAACCCGGTGTCGGCGTCGACCAGCGCGGGCAGCGCGGTGACCCGGGCGATTTGCTGGGATCGTCCGGCGACCTCGGTGAGCGTGGTCAGTCCGATGTCGGGCAGTCCGAGGTCCGCCGAAAGGACGGCGCCGGAGATGTAGACACCCTCGAAGCCACGGCGCTCGATCAGTTTGGCGCTCAATGGATTGAAGGCGCCGGGAAACCGTTGAAGCATCCCGGAATTCAGTCCGGCGCGGAAGGCGCTCCGCTTCTGCGCGGCGGAGGGAGCGGCGTGCAGCATCAGAAGATCCCCTTGCTCTTCGGCGCGGCGTCGAGTCCGGCCGGGAGCGCGATCCCGGCGACCTCGGCCGCGTCCAGTTCCGCGAGCCGGGTGACCGTGTCGAGGAACCGGTCTTGGTCGGCGGTGGCGATCACCCCGTCGGCGAGCGTACGGAACTTGGCGATGTACTGCTCGCGGGCGAACGGTCGCGCCCCGGCCGGGTGAGCGTCCGCGACGGCGATCTCGTCGGACAGTACGGTGCCGTCGGCCAGCGTGATCTCGACTCGGCCGCCGAATGCCGGCTCGGGCGCGTGATAGCGGCGAGTCCACTCGGGATCCTCGACGGTGGCGACCTTCCGCCAGAGCCCGACCGTGTCCGGCCGGGTCGCGCGTGCCCTGTCGTAGGACCGTTCGTGGTGCCAGGCGCCGTCTTGCAGGGCGACCGCGAAGATGTACGGGATCGAGTGGTCGAGCGTTTCCCGGCTGGCCCGCGGATCGTACTTCTGCGGATCTCCGGAACCGGAGCCGATCACGTGATGCGTGTGATGACTGGTGTGGATGAGGATCCGCTCGATCTCGCCGGAATCGCCGATCCTCGGGCCGAGCCGTCGTGCGAGGTCGATCAGCGCCTGGCTCTGGTACTCGGCCGAGTGTTCCTTGGTGTAAGTGTCCAGAATGGACTGCTTCGGCTCGCCGGGTGCCGGCAGCGGCACCGTGTACTCGGCGCCGGGCCCGCTCAGCAGCCACGCGATGAAACCGTCCTCACCTTCGTAGATCGGGCTCGGCGCGCCTTCACCACGCATCACCCTGTCGACGGCCTCGATCGCGGCCTTGCCCGCGAACGCCGGGGCGTACGCCTTCCAGGAAGAGATCTCGCCCTTCCGGGACTGGCGGGTCGTCGTCGTGGTGTGCAGTGCCTGCCCGATGGCCTGGTGGACGGTTTCCGTGTCGAGGCCCAGGAGCGCGCCGAGACCGCCCGCGACCGACGGGCCGAGGTGGGCGATGTGGTCGATCTTGTGCTCGTGCAGGCAGATCCCGCGGACGAGGTTCACCTGGAGCTCGTACCCGGCGACGATCCCGCGCAGCAGGTCCGCGCCGGTGCGCCCGGTGTGCTGGGCGACCGCGAGGATCGGCGGGATGTTGTCGCCGGGATGCGAATAGTCAGCGGCGAGGAAGGTGTCGTGATAGTCCAGTTCCCGCACCGCGACTCCATTGGCCCAGGCCGCCCATTCCGGTGAATACCGTCCTTCGACGCCGAAGACCGCCGCTCCCGGCTTACCGGCATGGGCCAGCGCCTGGTCGCGGGCGGAGCCGACCGGACGCCGGGTCAGCGACGCGGCGGCCACGGCGGCGTTGTCGATCACACGGTTGATCACCATGTCGGCGACCTCGGAGGTGACCGGAACGTCGTCGGTGGCGACGGCGGCGAGCTTCCACGCGAGCTGGCCCTCGCGGGAAAGCGACTCGGCGGAGCGGTGGGTGCGGACGGTGTGGTCGATCATGGTTCCCCTCGGTTGTGAACCTCGTGGCGCTCTGCCTCTGAGCGTGGCAGCTTCAGGAAGTCCTTGCCACCACTCGACCCTGTGAAGCTTTGTGAACGTTCGCGCCCTCCTTGTCAATGTTGTTACAGTCCGCTTGTGGAGAAGATGTACGCGGGCGCTCGCCTGCGCCAGCTGCGCGAAGACCGGTCCATGACCCAATCCGAGCTGGCCAGACTGCTGGAGATCTCGCCGAGCTATGTCAACCAGCTCGAACACAACGGCCGGCCGCTCACCCTGCCGGTGCTGCTCAAGCTCACCGAGACCTTCGGCGTCGACACGGAGTTCTTCGCCGCCCGCGACACCGCACGGCTGATCGCCGACGTACGCGAAGTGTTCGACGACAACACCGTCAGCGGTGCGATCTCCGCCGGCGAGGTCGACGCGCTGACCACCACGCTGCCCGAGGTGGCGCGGACTCTCGTCGCGCTGCATCGCCGTTACCGGGAGGCGGTGGAGAACGTCGCCACCCTGGTGACCGAGCAAGGACTGGACCGCTCGACGGCGCAGCAGCCGCACGAGGAGATCCGCGACTGGTTCTACCTGCGCCGCAACCATGTCGCCGAACTCGACGCCCCAGCCGAGAAGCTCGCCGCGGAACTGCGGCTCCACCCGGGCGAGGTCCGAAGTGGACTGGCGACCGGCCTGCTGGAGCGCCACGGCGTCAAGGTCACCGCCGAATCCCTCGGCCCCGACCAGCACCACTTCGACCCACGCCGCAAAACCCTGCGGCTCTCCCCCGCGCTGCGCCCCGGCCAGGCCGCGTTCCGGCTCGCGTCGGAACTGGCGCTGTTGGAAGCGGGCGAGGTGATCGACCGGCTCGTCGAAGACGGGAAGTTCAGCGGCGACACCGCGAGGCGGCTCGCGCGGATCGGCCTGGCCAACTACTTCGCGGGCGCTGTCGTGCTGCCGTACCGCGTGTTCCTCGGCGCGGCGGAGCGGTATCGCTACGACATCACCCGGCTGTCCGACCACTTCGGCGTCGGTTTCGAGACGGTCTGCCATCGGCTGTCCACTTTGCAGCGTCCGGGAACACGCGGCGTGCCGTTCTCGTTCGTCCGGGTCGATCGTGCGGGCAACATCTCGAAACGCCAGTCCGCCACCGGTTTCCACTTCTCCCGTGTCGGCGGCTCGTGTCCACTGTGGATCGTCTACGAGGCTTTCGGGTCACCGGGCCGGATCCTCACCCAGATCGCCGAACTCCCGGACGGCAAAAAGTACTTCTGGCTCGCCCGCACCGTCTCCCGCGCCGCGGGCGGGCACGGTGACCCCGGCAAGACGTTCGCGATCGGGCTCGGATGCGAACTCCGGCACGCCAAGCGGCTCGTCTACTCCGACGGCCTCGCGCTCGGCACCGGCGCGGCCGTCACCCCGATCGGGATGGGCTGCAAGGTCTGCGAGCGGCCCGCCTGCCCACAGCGCGCCTTCCCGGCGATCGGGAAGCCGATGCGGGTCGACGAGCATTCGTCCAGTCTGCTGCCGTATCCACCGCTCGGCTGAGGCCTACGCCACAACCTCGACATAGTCGGACTTCCTACTTTATGGTGTCCACAGGTCTGCGGTGCAGGGAAGCCGGTGAGAATCCGGCGCGGTCCCGCCACTGTGACCGGGGAGCGGCGCTCCCGCAGAGAAGGCCACTGGCGCGAGCCGGGAAGGCCGGAGCCGCCGCGGATCCGGGAGCCAGGATACCGGCCGCAGATGTCCGTGTTCGTCCACGAGGATGGAGCTGAACGCATGCGGATTCTTCCTGCCTGCGCGAAAGTCGCCGACCCGCCACCACCCCGGCGGTAAGTCGTCGTACTCCCCTGCCCGGCCGCCGATCGCGGTCCCGGGCGGCTCCGTCCTGCGCACTTTCGGAAAGGGCATCCATGAGCACCGAACTCAGTCACTTCGTCGGCGGCAAGCCGGTACCGGGCACGTCCGGCCGGTTCGCCGACGTCTTCGACCCCAGCACCGGCGCCGTCCAGGCCCGGGTCCCGCTCGCCTCGGCCGCCGAGGTCTCCGATGTGGTCTCCGACGCGGCGCAGGCCCAGCTCGACTGGGCCCGCTGGAACCCGCAGAAGCGGGCCCGGGTGCTGATGAAATTCGTCGACCTCGTCCGCGCCGAAGAGGACTCCCTCGCCCGGTTGCTCGCCTCCGAGCACGGCAAGACCGTCCCCGACGCGCGCGGTGACATCCAGCGTGGTCTCGAAGTGGTCGAGTTCGCCATCGGCATCCCGCACCTGCTCAAAGGCGAATACAGCGACAGCGCGGGCACCGGCATCGACGTCTACTCGATGCGGCAGCCGCTCGGCGTGGTCGCCGGGATCACTCCGTTCAACTTCCCCGCGATGATCCCGCTGTGGAAGGCCGCCCCGGCGATCGCCTGCGGGAACGCCTTCGTGCTCAAGCCGTCCGAACGCGATCCGTCGGTCCCGCTGCGGCTGGCCGAGCTCTTCCTCGAAGCCGGTCTGCCGCCGGGTGTGTTCAACGTGGTCAACGGCGACAAGGAGGCCGTCGACGCGCTGCTGACCGATCCCCGCGTCGAAGCCGTCGGCTTCGTCGGCTCGTCGTCGATCGCCGAGTACATCTACACGACCGCCGCCGCGCACGGGAAACGCGCGCAGTGCTTCGGCGGCGCCAAGAACCACCTGATCGTGATGCCGGACGCCGACCTCGACCAGGTCGTCGACGCGCTGATCGGCGCCGGTTACGGCTCCGCCGGCGAACGCTGCATGGCGATCTCTGTCGCCGTCCCGGTCGGCGAGGCCACCGCCGACGCGCTGGCCGCCCGGCTGACCGAGCGGGTCAAGACATTGAAGGTCGGCGCCTCGCTCGACGAGACGGCCGACTTCGGGCCGCTGGTGACCGCCGAGGCCGTCCAGCGTGTCCGCGACTACATCGACGTCGGCGTCGCCGAAGGGGCGAAACTGCTCGTCGACGGCCGCGGGACCACTGTGGACGGTCACGAGAACGGCTTCTTCCTCGGCGGCTGCCTGTTCGACCACGTCACCGCTGACATGCGGATCTACCGCGAGGAGATCTTCGGTCCGGTCCTGTCGATCGTCCGCGCCGCCGACTACGAAGAGGCACTCCGGCTGCCCAGCGAGCACGAGTACGGCAACGGCGTCGCGATCTTCACCCGTGACGGTGACACCGCCCGCGACTTCACCTCGCGCGTGAACACCGGCATGGTCGGGGTCAACGTGCCTATCCCGGTGCCGATCGCCTACCACACCTTCGGCGGCTGGAAGCGCTCCGGCTTCGGCGATCTCAACCAGCACGGACCGGACTCGATCCGCTTCTACACCAAGACCAAGACAGTCACTTCGCGCTGGCCTTCCGGCACCAAGGAAGGCGCCAGCTTCGTCATCCCGACGATGAGCTGAGGCCACGATGAGACTGACCGACGAACAGCGCGCCCTGCGCGAGACCGCGGCGGAGTTCGCCGCGGAACACCTCGCCCCGCACGCGATCGAATGGGACCAGGCCAAGCATTTCCCGGTCGACGTCCTGCGCAAGGCCGCCCAGCTGGGCATGGGCGGCGTCTACCTGCCCGAAGAGCTCGGAGGCTCCGCTCTCGGACGGCTCGACGGCGTCCTCGTCTTCGAGGCACTCGCCACCGGCTGCCCGTCGCTGGCCGCGTACATCTCCATTCACAACATGGTCGCGACCATGATCGACAAGTTCGGTGACGACTCCCAGCGCCACCGATACCTGCCTCGCCTGTCCACTATGGACGCCCTCGGCAGCTACTGCCTGACCGAACCGGACGCGGGTTCCGACGCGGCCGCGCTCTCCACTCGTGCCCGCCGCGACGGCGACGAATACGTGCTCGACGGGGTCAAGCAGTTCATCTCCGGCGCGGGCACGTCGGACGTCCACGTCGTGCTCGCCCGCACCGGCGGCCCCGGCGCGCGCGGGATCTCGGCGTTCATCGTCGAACGGGACACGCCCGGCGTTTCCTTCGGTCCCAACGAAATCAAGATGGGCTGGAACGCCCAGCCCACCCGGCAGGTGATCTTCGAAGGCGCCCGAGTCCCGGCTTCCGCGCTCCTCGGTGGAGAGGGCTCCGGCTTCCGGGTCGCGATGTCCGCGTTGGACGGCGGCAGGCTCAACATCTCGGCCTGTTCCCTCGGCGGCGCCGAGGCCGCGCTCGGGATGGCCGTCCGGCATCTGTCGGAGCGTTCGGCGTTCGGCGAGAAGCTGTCCGAGAAGCAGGCGTTGCAGTTCCGGCTGGCCGACATGCGCACCGATCTCGAGGCCGCCCGCACCCTGCTCTGGCGGGCCGCGGACGCCCTCGACCACGGCGAGGACACCGCGACCCAGCTTTCGGCGATGGCCAAACGCTTCTGCACCGACACCGGGTTCGAAGTGGCCAACCAGGCGCTGCAACTGCACGGCGGTTACGGCTATCTCGCCGAGTACGGGCTGGAGAAGATCGTCCGCGACCTGCGGGTGCATCAGATCCTCGAAGGGACCAATGAAATCATGCGCGTGATCATCTCGCGCCGGATGCTGCAGGAGGCTTCGTGAACGACGTCGGATTCCTCGTCCACAGTGGAATCGGCCGGATCACGCTGAACCGGCCGCGGGCGCTGAACTCGCTGAACCACGACATGGTCCTCGCCATGCTCGACCACCTCGAAGCGTGGCGCTCCGACCCGGCGGTCCGCGCCGTGCTGATCGACGGCGCCGGCGACCGCGGGCTCTGCGCGGGCGGCGACATCCGCGCCATCTACGAAGACGCTCGCACCGGCGGCACCGCGTCGCTGAAGTTCTGGGCCGACGAGTACCGGTTGAACGCGCTGATCTCGCGCTACCCCAAGCCGTACCTCGCGCTCATGGACGGGCTCGTGATGGGTGGCGGGGTCGGCGTCTCCGCGCACGGCAGCCACCGGATCGTCACCGAACGTTCCCGCGTGGGCATGCCCGAGACCGGCATCGGCTTCGTCCCCGACGTCGGCGGCACGTACCTGCTGTCCCGGACGCCCGGTGAACTCGGCACGCATATCGCCCTCACCGCCGGATCGATCTCGGGTGCCGATGCGATCCACTGTGGACTCGCCGATCACTTCGTCTCCAGCGAGAAGATCCCGGACCTGCTCGACGCGCTCGCGTCCCGGACCCCGGACACCGCGCTGGAGCTGATCGCCGAACCCGCGCCGCCGAGCGCGCTGGCCGAGGACGCCGACTGGATCGACCGCTGCTACGCGGCCGACACCGTCGAGGAGATCCTGACCCGGCTCCACGCCGGTGGTGACGCGGCCGCCACCGCCGCCAAGGAGATCGAGGCGAAGTCGCCCACCTCGCTGAAGGTGACCCTGCGGGCGCTCCGCAGCGCCGCGGCGCTGCCCGACCTGGAAGCCGTGCTGGCGCAGGAGTTCCGGATCTCGACCCGCGCGCTCGCCTCCGCCGAGTTCGCCGAAGGCATCCGGGCGCAGATCATCGACAAGGACCGCTCCCCGAAGTGGTCCCCCGCCACTCTGTCCGAAGTAGACAAAGATCTGGTCGACGCCTACTTCGCCGATCTCGGCGACGCAGAGTGGGTGGCCCGATGACGATCGCCTTCCTCGGCCTGGGCAACATGGGTGGTCCGATGGCCGCCAACCTGGTCAAGTCCGGTGAGACCGTCCATGGCTACGATCCGGCTCCCGGCGCGCGTTCCGAGGGCGTGGCCAGGTTCGACAGCGCGAGCGCGGCCGTCGCGGCGGCGGACGTCGTCGTCACGATGCTGCCCAGCGGCAAGCACGTCCTCGACTGCTACCGGGAGATCCTGCCGTCCGCGCGGCCCGGGACGCTGTTCGTCGACTGCTCCACCATCGACGTCGCCGATGCCCGCCAAGCGGCCGAACTGGTGACCGCGGCCGGTCACCGCGCCGTCGACGCACCGGTGTCCGGCGGGGTGGTCGGCGCCGAAGCCGGGACTCTGACGTTCATGGTCGGCGGCGACTCGCAGGCTTTTGTCACCGCCGAACCGTTCCTGGCCATCATGGGCGCCCGGGCGATCCACTGTGGAGCTTCGGGCGCCGGTCAGGCGGCGAAGATCTGCAACAACATGATCCTCGGGGTCTCGATGATCGCCGTCTCGGAGGCGTTCGCCCTCGGCGAGGAACTCGGCCTCACCCATCAGGCGCTGTTCGACGTCGCCTCCACCGCGTCCGGCCAGTGCTGGGCGCTGACCACCAACTGCCCGGTGCCCGGCCCCGTCCCCACCAGCCCCGCCAACCGGGAGTACACCGGCGGGTTCGCCAGCGGCCTGATGCTGAAAGACCTGCGCCTGGCCGAATCCGCGGCCCGGGACAACGACGTCGCCACCCTGCTCGGCACGAGGGCCGCGGAACTCTACGCGGCGTTCGTCGAGCGGGACGGCCCCGGCCGGGACTTCTCCGCCATCGTCACCGCCGTCCGGGACGGCCTTCTCACCAAGGAAACCGCATGAGCGAGTACGAGACCATCACCGTCGAGCGCGCGGGCGACCGCGTCGCCCTGATCACCCTGAACCGGCCCAAGGCGCTCAACGCGCTGAACCTGCGGGTCATGCGCGAGGTCACCGAGGCCGCGGCCGGACTCGGCGAGGATCCCGAGGTCGGCGCGATCGTGCTCACCGGCTCCGCCAAGGCCTTCGCGGCGGGCGCGGACATCAAGGAGATGCAGCCGCAGTCGTTCAGCGACGTCTACGCGGCCGATTGGTTCGCGGGCTGGGACGCGCTTTCCCGGGTCCGTGTCCCGCTGATCGCCGCGGTCTCCGGATACGCCCTCGGCGGCGGCTGCGAACTGGCGATGATGTGCGACGTCCTGATCGCGGCCGAGAACGCCAAGTTCGGCCAGCCGGAGATCACCCTCGGCGTCATCCCCGGCATGGGCGGCTCCCAGCGGCTGACCCGCGCGATCGGCAAGGCCAAGGCGATGGACCTGTGCCTCACCGGCCGCATGATCGACGCCGCCGAAGCCGAACGGTCGGGACTCGTCTCCCGCGTCGTCCCCACGGAGAGCCTGCTCGACGACGCCCTGGCTGTCGCGGGGAAGATCGCGAGCATGTCGCGTCCCGCCGCGATGATGGTCAAGGAGGCCGTGAACCAGGCCTTCGAATCCGGGCTCGCCGACGGCCTCCGCTTCGAACGGCGCCTGTTCCACGGCACCTTCGCCACCCAGGACCAGAAGGAAGGGATGGCCGCGTTCACCGAGAAACGCGAGCCGAAGTTCCTTCACTCCTGACCGGTGATCGACCGATAGAGCGGTCGCAGCAGGGCGGTCACCGATTTTCCGTCCACTGTGGACTTCAGTGACGGGACCTCGTCGAGCAGTCCCAGCGGGTCCCCGGCCGGCGGTCGTCGCGTGTTCGTGACGTCCCCGGCCGGGCCCCAGCCGAAGAAGTCGTCCATGACCTCGTCCAGGCCGGGCGTCTCGTCCTCGGCCGAGGGGGCCGTCACGCGGGCGCCCGCCTGCCGTCCGATCTCTTCGAGCAGCGTCGCACGTTCGCGCCCACGGAGGGCGAAGATGGCGAACGGGTCCGGCTCTTCCGCGAGCGCTATCAGCCCGGCGACGAGGTGATCGCACGGGACCCGGGTGCCCGGGCAGGTGCAGTCCAGCGACAGCTCCCAGCCCGTCTCGGGAAACAACGGCACCTGCTCCGCGGCGAAGAACCGTTCGACGTCGTCCGGGACCTGGCCGTCGAGCAGCGCCGTCGTGGTGGCCCCGTCCGCGACCACCGCGGCGATGACCGCCGTCCACACCTGCTTGCCGAACGTCGGCAGGCCGATACGGACGTCGTAGAAGCGCTGCCGCGTCACGCGGACGCGGGCGACGGCCGCACCGGGCGCGATCGTGAGCGTGTCGACCCGGCAGGGCGGGATCAGTCCTTTGTGGACGCCGAGGTCGTCGAGCGCCCGGCGGAATCCGTCAGTCACCGGCCGCCTCCCGTCCCAGCGCGAAGACCTCGCGCAGCGACGCGGTCGACAGCTCGGTCAGCCAGTCCTCCCCGTCGGTGACGACGAGATCGGCCAGCGCCTCCTTCTTCGTGATGACGGCGTCGATCCGTTCCTCGATGGTTCCCGGGCAGACGAACTTCCTCACCTGGACACTGTTCCGCTGGCCGATGCGGAACGCCCGGTCGGTGGCCTGTTCCTCGACCGCCGGATTCCACCACCGGTCGAGATGCAGCACGTGGGTGGCCGCGGTGAGGGTCAGTCCCGCTCCCCCGGTCTTCAGCGACGCGAGCAGGATCGACGGGCCCTCGCCCGATTGGAAGTGCTCGACGATCGAATCACGTCGACGCTGCGACAATCCGCCGTGCAGGAAGGCGATCTTCACGTTCAGCCTGCTCGAAAGGTGCGGCACCAGCAGGTGCCCGAACTCGGCGAACTGGGTGAAGCACAGCGCGCGATCGCCCGAGTCCAGGATCTCCGCCAGGAGTTCTTCGAGCCGGTTGACCTTGCCGGAGCGGGCGCCGATCGGCGAACCGTCGTGCAGCAGATGAGCGGGATGGTTGCAGATCTGCTTGAGCTTGGTGATCGCGGCGAGGATGTTGCCGCGCCGCTTGACCCCGGCGCTGTCGGCGATCTTGGTCATCATCTCGTCGACTGTCGCGCGATACAGCGTCACCTGCTCGCGGGTGAGACGGTATTCCTGGAGGATCTCGATCTTCTCGGGCAGGTCGGCGAGCACGGTGGGATCGGTTTTGAGGCGCCGCAACAGGAACGGCCGGGTCAGCCGCCGCAGCTCGGTCGCCGAGGCGAGGTCGCCAAGGCGCTCGATGGGAACCTCGAACCGCTCGCGGAACTCCTGCCTGCCGCCGAGGACGCCGGGGTTGAGCAGATCCGAAAGCGACCACAGGTCGGCGAGCCGGTTTTCCACCGGTGTCCCGGTGAGCGCGACCCGGTGACCAGCGGGGATCCGGCGCAAAGCCTGCGCCGGGCCGGTGTTCTGGTTCTTGACCGCCTGCGCCTCGTCGAGCACGAGCCGGTGCCAGCGGATGCCCGCGAGCTCGTCCGCGTCACGCGCGGCGGTCGAGTAGGTGGTGACGACGAGATCCGCGCCCTCGACGCGCACGTGACCACGATCGGCACCGTGATGGACGCGCACGCGCAGGTCCGGCGCGAATTTGGCCGCCTCGCGCTGCCAGGTCCCGAGCAGCGACATCGGACAGACGAGCAGCGTCGGACCGACGGCGTCTTGTGCCCGCTCGGTCGCTTCGAGAGCGAGCAGCTGGACGGTCTTGCCCAGCCCCATGTCGTCGGCGAGGCAGGCGCCGAGCCCGATCGACGTCATGAACGAGAGCCAGGCGACGCCGCGACTCTGATAGGGCCGCAGGGTCGCCAGGAAAGTCGGCGGTGGCTCGACCGGCTCGATGGTGCGCTGGACCCGTCCGGCCAGGAAGTCGTCGATCCAGCCGTCGGTCGTGATCTCGGTGACCGGCAGCGGCGCTTCGAAGCCGCCGCGCAGCAGGGCCAGCAGATCGGCGGGGGTGGGTAGCGGCGGTTTCTCGCGGTCCGGGTCGCGGCGCAGGTACTCGAGACCGGCACGCAGCAGGTCGGGATCCACGCTCACCCACCGGCCGCGCAGCCGCACCAGCGACGACTTCGCCTCGGCGAGCCCGGCGAGTTCCTCGTCGGTCAGAGCGTCCTCTCCGACCGCGAGCGACCAGCGGTAGGAGGCGAGCTGGTGGCGGCCGAGCCGGTGCACGGCGGCCTGGTCGACGGGCGCGCCGCGGACGGACAGCTTGAGCGCGAGCTTCCGCCTGCCACCCCAGCTCGCCGGGAGCTGGACGTCGAAGCCGGCCGCGACCAGCTGTTCCGCGCCGCCGTCGAGGAATTCCACGGTCTCGGCGACGGTGAGGTCGTAGGTGCCCGGCTTCGGGGCCTCGACCGCCGGCCCGAGCAGCGGCAGCACTCCCGCGGCCCGCTCCAGCTCCGCGGTGAACAGGCCTTCGGGATCGGTGAACTTCGCGCCCGCCTTGCCGGACCAGACGTCCTCGGCCGGGAGCAGGAGGCTGGGGTCGGCCGCGGAGCGCAGGAGGAAACGCAGCTGCCACTTGGTTCCGTCGCCGGTCTGGTCGTCCGGGTCGTCGGCCGGTCCGTACAACGTCGGGACCTCGTCGAGCCGGAGGCAGACGGTGCCCTCGCCGAGGTCGGTGTCGCCGACCTCGTCCCACGCGGCGATGCCTTCGGCGACGATCCCCATACGTCCCGGCGCCTGGCTGATCCGGTCGTCGGCGCTCTTCAGCGCGTGGAGCCAGGACCCGAACGGCCCTTCGCGCCCGTCGCTTTCGGTCGCGTGACCGGCGGCGGCCAGTCGCTCGCGGACGGCGGCGTCGACCAGCGTGTGGAGCGCGTCGGTCACGAGCGCCGCCGGATCCGGTCCGGGGTGTTCGGCCCGGCCGACCGGCGGGGTGGCCGCGATCAGCGCCCGGAGCCTGACCGCGTCGCCGCCCCGGGCCACCGGCCGCCAGCGCGCCCGCGCCAAGATCTCGTTCCGCACCAGGGTGGGGAGCACCCGGCCGCGGCGCACCAGGTCGTCCGCCAGCCGGACGACGGCGCGGAGATGACGGACGGAAGTTCCGTAGCTGACGGTGTCGGCCAGGTCGCCCAGCTCGGAAGGGTCGATCAAAAGCGCGGGTACCGACCAGGGTTCCAGCGTGAGTTCCGTCTGCGGACGGCCGCGCGAGCCGAGCTCGGGTGAGGCGACCGGACCGCCGCGCCGCGACGGCAACAGCAGGACAGCCGACGCGGGCTTCCCGGGGTGCAGCGTGGTGAGGTCCACGACCGACGCGGCGAACGGATGCGGCCGGGCCGCGCTCGACGGCCGCATCGACGTCGTCGCCGGGCGGTCGCCGTGTTCACCCCACAGCACGATCCCGCGGCCCCGGGACCACAGGCCGTGCACGACGAGTGGCGACATGATCCCCCTTTCCGCGGTCTGGTCCCTCCAGCATGCCCGGGACCGGTCAGCGTCCGATCAGCGAGGGTCACACCATCGTGTAGCTAGGCGGCGATCCCCGGCTCTTCTAGCCTGATGAGCTAGTCCCCACACGGAAGCGATCACTCGATGACCGACGGAGAAGCACGCGCCGGCGTGCTGTCCAAACGCGCGCTCGTGATCGCCTCACACGCCGTGGAAAGAGCCGCGCTCGCCGAGGGCACGGACGAGAACATGGTCGTTCTCGCGCTCTTCCAGCGCCTGCCCTACTTCGAGCGGGAACGCGAGGTCTATGCCAGGATCGCCCGGCGCGCCGCCGTGACCGTCGTCGGCATGGTCGACTCCGGCCGCCCGGACCTGCCGCACGGCGTGACCCCGGTACTGCTGCGCGCCGAGGAGAACCTCGCCCGCGAATGGTCGGTCGCGGTGCTGACCCCGACCTTCGGCGGTTCGGTCGTCGCCCAGGATCTCGACGACGTCGACCCGTCGGCGACGTCGGTCGAAGCCGCACGGCGTTTCCAGGGCCGCTGGGGTTTCCGCCGCGACGAGGCCTACGCCGAGGTCGTCCGGCTGCGCGACGCGCTCGGCGATCGTCTTCCGCCCACCGCGCGGATCAAGATCGACGAGGTCCTGAAGAGTGTGACGACCCCCGCGGCGGCGCCGGTGGAGAACCGCGCGGAAGCGGCTTTGCGCCATCTCGCCGGGAGGCTGGAGCGGCGGGCGCCGTCGAAGCCGGAGGAACCGGCCCTCGCGACCGATCCCGACACCGGATTGGCGACCATGGCCGGGATCTCGGGCTGGCTGGGCGCGTCGACCGACACCGTCCCGCTCGGCCTGATCCTGATCACCGTCGACGACCTCGACGAGGTCGGGCGGCGCCACGGCAACCGGGTCAAGATGCACACCGAACAGAACATCGCCGATCTGATCCGCGAGGACCTCCGCCCGCTCGACCGCGCGGTCCGGCTCGGCAACGCCGAATTCCTGCTCGTCCAGCCCGCGCTGGAATCGGCCGATCTGACCGAACGCAGCCTGCGCCTGGAACGGCGGCTCGGCGCGCTCCACACCACCTACCCGTTCGTCGACCTGCATCCGCGGACGACGACCATGCTCACCCGGAAGCGGCCGCTGCCCGTGAATTCCCTGCGCGCGCAGCTGAAGCAGGTGCCGACAGCGGTGCTGTGGCCGCCCAGCCACGGCATGCTCCCGACACCGAACGGCAACGGTTCGCCCTGGTTCCACTGATACGGTCTCACCGGTGAAAACCGTCCTGGACGCGATAGATCCGCGCGAGGCTTTGACGATCCTCGGCCCCTCGAAGGCCAAGATCCGAGGCGGCGACGCGTCCGACTCCGGCGCTGTCTGGCCGGAACCGATGCTTCGCGCACGAGCCGAAGTCCTGGCGCGATCCAAGGTCGACAACGGCGGACTGCGGCCCGCCTGGCTCCGCTACAGCGGCAACTTCTACCGGAACGTCGGCAGCGAACTGGGCGAGGCCGCCGGAAGCGGGCGGCTGCTGATCCTCAGCGGCGGCTACGGAATCCTGCGCGCCGACGAGCCGATCCCCTACTACGACCGGAAGCTGAGGCTCAGCGACTGGCCGACCGGCGTCCTCGAAGACGCCGTCATCGACGAGGCCCGGCGGATCGGCGCGACGAAGGTGGTCACCTTCGTGTCCGCGAGCGCCGATTACGCGAAGCTGGCCCGGCGGATTCCCTGGGGTTCCACGGAAATCGAAGGCGTGCTGGTGACGATCGACTTCCACGGGGGCGGCGCGCAAGTCGAGGTACCCCGGCGGCTGGCCCAGGCCTTCGGCGCGTGGTGGCGCCGCTCACCCTCGGACTACCCGCCGGGCATGGTCGTCGAGGTACTTGACTGATCCCGCCTCCGCGTTCACGGCCAGCGCGCCTCGGAAAGTGTGAGCGCGGCACGGAGGAACGCCTTGCGGTCAGCGGCGGGGAGCTGTCCGAGCAGACGTTCCTCCTGCTCCTGGATCTGCGCTTGAGCCGACCTCCGCGCAGCACGGCCGTCGTCGGTGATCCCCAGCAGCCGGACCCGGCGATCTTTCGGGTCCGGCTCGCGCGTGATCAGGCCGTCTTCCTGGAGCGTGTCGAGGGTGCCGATGATCCGGGTCTTGTCCGCGCCGATCGCCTTGGCGAGCGCGGCCTGAGTGCGAACGGGACCGTCGTCGAGGGCGCTGAGCACCACGTAGCCCCACATCGTCAACCCGTGCTCCGCCAGCACCGGCGTCTCGGCGTTCATCAGCCTGCGCATCAGCCCACCGAGCATCGCCGCGAGATCCGGCCTCCCTTGCTCCGCCATGCGCAGACCATACCGACCGAAGTCACGGAATCGGTTGACGAACTCGTACGCATATGTAGATGATATGCGTATGCCTATCGATGAACTTCGCTTCCTCGACGCCATCGTGACCCGGACGAGCCTCGACCTCGTCGCCAAGATCACTCCGGCGGACCTGACCAAACCGACCCCGTGCAGCGCCTGGACCCTGCACGGCCTGCTGGCACACATGACCACCCAGCACCACGGCTTCGCCGCCGCGGCCGACGGCGAGAGCGACCTCGACAACTGGCGACTTCTCCCGCTGGGCGACGATCCCGTCGAGACCTATCGCACCTCGGTCAACCGGGTGCTGAACGCCTTCGTCCCCCATGACCTCGCCGACCGGAAGTTCGCGCTTCCCGAGTTCTCCACCGAAGTCACCTTCACCGCGGAGCAGGCCCTCGGTTTCCATTTCGTGGACTACCTGGTGCACTCCTGGGACGTCGCCAAGACCCTCGGCCTGCCGGTGAAGTTCGACCAGGAGGTGCTCGACGCGGGACTGAAGTTCGCCGAGGCGATCCCGGACGGGCGGAACCGGACGGCGCCGGGCGCCGCTTTCGGCCCGGCCGTCGCCGCGACAGGACCGTCCGATCTGGACACGATCGTCGCCCTGCTCGGCCGCTCACCCTCGTGGCCGGACGTCACGCCTCAGGCTTGACCGGTACCAGCTCGACGGAGTGTTCAGCGACGGTCGATGAGCATCTCGATGCCGTCCAGGATGCGACCGAGACCGAACTCTATGTCGGCGTCCTCGATGCCTTCTTCGCTGTACGCCTCGCCGGAGACCACGGCTGCAACGCGTGCATAGCCGCGCCCCTGAAGATGTGGCCCCAAGAACCCGCTCAGCGCCCGGACCTGCTCGGGCGGGCTCGCGTTCACGTCCCGCAGCAGGGAAGCGGTGCTGCGCACCCACCCGTCGACCAGGACGGCGCAGCCCATCACGTCCTGGGTTCCCAGACCTGAGCCGGACATCCCCTCCAGGAAGTTCTCCAGCCACCCCAGAAGATTCGGCGTACTCGGCGCGCGGCGCACCGGCAAGTCGATCAGCCACGGATGGCGGCGGCTGCGTTCCAGGAGCGCCCGGGCCCAGGCGGTGACCGCGGCGCGCCAGTCGCCGGACGACGGTTCCGGCGGCGGGCCCCACGCCGCTTCGGCGACGAGGACGAGCAGTTCCTCTTTGGAGCTCAGGTAGCGGTAGAGCGCGTTCGCGGTGATACCGAGACGTTTGGCGATCGACGGCATGGACAGTGCCGCGTAACCCTCCGCGTCGGCCTGTGCGATGGCCGCGTCGACGATCTGGTCGAGGCTGTACCCCGGCTTCGGCCCGCGCCTCGGCGCCGGGGTACGCCCCCAGGCCAGCGCGGTGCCCGGCGGCAGCAACTCGATCTCGGCGTCGTCCATCCGGGCATTGTTGCATCCAAAACAGGTAAAGGCATACACTGTTCATGGCATACACAGTTAGTCGACGAACCGGGGGATCGACCATGACCGAACCGAACAGGCGGAACGTGCTTCGTGGGGCCGCCGCGCTGGCCATCGGCGGAGTCGCCGCGACCTACGGGAGCACCGGGTCCGCCGTCGCCGCCCAGCCTCTTTCACCCGCCGCGGCGAAGGAGCGCTTCCCTTTCATCGAGGGAGCTTTCGCACCGGTGAAGGAGGAGGTGACCGCGTTCGGACTGCCGGTCACGGGCCGGATTCCGAAGGACCTCTGCGGGCGGTACCTGCGCACCGGGCCGAACGTCCTCGGACTCGAAGACCCGCGCGCTCACCACTGGATGATCGGCGAGGGGATGGTGCACGGCGTCCGGCTGCGTGATGGGAAGGCCGAGTGGTACCGCAACCGATGGGTGCGTTCGTCCGGTGTCGCCGCGAAGCTGGGCGAGCGATACCCGTGGCCGGTGCCCGCCGAAGACTTCGCGCCGAACACGCATGTGATCAGCCACCACGGCCGCATTCTCACCTTGCAGGAGTCCGGCGCGCCGCCGTACGAGCTCGACGGCGAACTGAACACGTTGGGGCCGTTCGATTTCGGCGGCTCGCTGGAGGGCTCCTACACCGCGCACACCAAGTTCGACGCCCACGCCGACGAACTGCACGCGGTGACCTATCACCCGACCTGGGACCACGTGCGGCATCTGCTGGTCGACCGGACCGGCCGCGTGGTGCGGACCACCCGGATCCCGGTCACCGACAGCCCGATGATGCACGACTTCGGGCTCACCGAGAACTACGTGGTCGTCTTCGACGTACCGGTCACGTTCGACCCGCGGCCGGGCAAGGTCGTGCCCTACAAGTGGAACACCGAACACCCGGCCAGGGTGGGCGTGATGAAACGCGACGGCGGTCCGGTCCGCTGGTTCGGGGTGGATCCCGTGTTCTACTCGCACACGCTCAACGCCTACGAACAGGGCGACACGGTGGTGGTCGACCTGACCACGATGCCGGCGCCGTTCGAGGTGGCGGGCAAGCAGGGCTTCGGCGGCCCGTCGGCGTCGGGCCCTCCGGTGCTGGAGCGCTGGACGATCGATCTCGCGCGGGGACGCGTGCGGCGCCGTGTCCTCGACGACCGGCCGCAGGAGTTCCCGCGGGTCAACGAAAGCCTGGTGTCGCGGCGGCACCGGTACGGCTACTCGGCCTCGCCAGGCGAGCTGTTCGACGTCTACCTGGACAGGCCCGCCAATTCCTTCGGCAACGCGTTGATCAAGCACGACCTGCGGAGTGGACGCTCGGAAGTCCACCGCTTCGGCCGAGGTGCCGACGCGAGCGAAGCCGTCTTCGTGCCATCGGCTCGGAGCAAGGCGGAGGACGACGGCTACGCCCTCGCTTACGTGAACAACCCTGACCGCGGCGCTTCGGATCTGGTGATCCTCTCGGCGCAGGACTTCACCGCGAAACCGTTGGCCCGCATCCACCTGCCGAGGCCGGTGCCCTTGGGCTTCCACGGCAGCTGGGTCGCCGACTGAGTGCCAGGGCGGTCGCCGGGTGCCCGGCGACCGCCCTTTGGTTCACACCCCGGTGAGCACCTCCTCCAGTGCGGCGCCGGTGTCCGGATATCGCTCCAGCAGCGCCAATCCGGTCGGTGCGGCACTCCCCCACGGTTCGTCGCAGCCCAGCAGGCCGGCCACGGCGTCACAAGCCGCCGGATGCGCCGCCAGCAACGCCAAGCCGCCGCCCCCGGCCTTCCTGGTCACCGCGAGCGGTTCCGGCCGGGCCTTCCAGGGCGGGACCCATTCGTCGAGCGCCGCGAGCCGTCCGGGGAAGATCCGCCCGGCTTCACGCACGATCAACGGCACCAGCTCGGCGCCCCTCGACCGGAGTGTGGTGATCAACGTCGGCAGCCAGGGCAGCAGCAGCCTGTCCGGGAGCTCGGCGAAGGCGTTCGACATCGCCTCGACCACGAAGTCGGCCAGCCCGGGCGCGGGTTCCAGCGCGTGGACGAACCCGCTGAGGTAGCGCGGATAAGCGGACAGCACCATCGGGTTGGCCAAGAGCTCGGCGCACCGCTCACGCAGCTCCGCACGCGAGAGGGTTCCGAGCTGGACCTGTGCCGCCCACAGCAGCGCCACCTTCGACGGCTCCTGTGGATGCGATCCGGCGATCGACAACTCCAGCTGGGTCCGGTCGCAGCCCAGCGACAAGGCCAGCGCCTCCATGCTGAACAGGAAGCCGAGCATCGCGGCGACCTGTTCGACACCGGCCTCCTCGTCGGCGAACGCCGCCGGAAGCAGGGTGCAGTAGTGCGCGTACCCCGTCCTGACGAAGTCCTCGATCCACTTCGGCAGCACCGGCTCGCTGGTCCGGTAGTGCGCCAGCAGCCTCCGCACCCGCCGCAGCACTTCCGGCGCGCCGTCGACGGTGCGTTCGGTGGCCAGCACCTCCAGGGCACGCGTGCCCAGCTCCCCCGCCAGCCGGGCGCTGCGCAGGTAGAGCGTCGCGTCCTCGACAGCGCCGAGCACCTTCGCCGCGGTGGCCTGCGGGTGATAGGCAGCGCGCCGAAGCCGTTGTTCCAGCACCTGTTCGATGCTGACGCCCTCGTAACCCAGCTCGATCAGGGCTCGCTGATGGGTGCCCAGCGCCAGATCCCACGACTCCTGGATCGGCCGTTCACCGAGCCGCCGCTCCCCCATGATCGGCCGTGCCGCGCCGTGCGGCATCAGGTACCTCAGCATCCACAGCAGGTCGGAGCACGGCTCCAGCTCCGGCCGCGAGGCGATGTCGAGCAGCGCCCGCTGCACACCGCGTTGCTGCAGCTTGAGGTTCAGCGGCTCCAGCCTGTCGTGCACGTCGCGCGCCAGCGGCGGCAACGCGTCGTAGCCGACCTGGCCGATCCGGTCGCCGCCCATCATGATCTCGACGAGTCGGCGCACGTCGCGCCTGCCGGGCACGACGTCCTTCTCGATGCAGGTGACCGCCGCGTCCTGGAAGTCGTACGGCGTCGGCTTGGCCCTGTCCCGCAGGCCCGCAAGCAGGATCGAGGTCTCGAACACCGCGATGGCGTCGGCCGTCGAAGACAGGTAGCCGTTGCGGCGGGCTGCCCGCACGATCTCGACCGACCAGCCCAGCAACTCAGCTTCGTCCAGCCTGTCGAGGACCGGAGGCCGTTGCAGGAAGCCCGAAAGCTGATCCGATGCGACGGGATCCGTCGTGGGCGCGGGCAGCTCCGCGGCTTTCTTCCGCTTCGGCCCGCCCACCTGTCCTTCCAGCTGGAACTGCTTCACCTTGGTGCGCTTGAGGTTCTTCGCCCATTCGGTCGCGGCGATCGACACCGATCCCCCGGCGAGACCGAACTGAGCTTCGATCGACGCGTGACTCGACGGGATCAGCCCGTACTGCCAGGTGCTCCCGCTGCGCGGGCTGATCACGAACCCGTCCGTACCCTCGACACCGAACTCCGCGACCCGGCTGGCCGCGTGGAAGGCGCCGCAGATGTAGAGGCAGTCCGCCGGATCCGCGCCCGACGCGGCGAGATGCTCGCGCATGCGGGTCCACATGTAGCGCTCGCGGTCTTCGTCCACCCGTACGCGGCGGGTGTCCCCGGGCGCGAGCCGGCGGAACAGGCTGCCGATGAGGAACATGACCTGGCGGTAGGTGTCGTGGTCGCTGTCGCCGAGCGGCAGCTCGACGTACTGGTGCCACCACTCCGACCAGTGCCGCACCCGCCCGTGCCGCAGCAGGTGTTCCTCGAGTTCGGCGAATCGGGGCCGCAGGTCGCCGATCTCCACACCCACCGCGTCGCCGTGCAGCGCGGCCTCCTCTTCCGCGGGCGGCGCGTCCGGATCGGGCGACGGCTCACGCTCGTCCCATTGGAAGACGTGATCCGCCGACCGGTCGACGAGGACGAGTTCGACGCCCCGGGTGTCGAGGGCGTACGCGATCGCCTGGTACTCCGCCGAAGCCTCGGTGATCGGCGCGACCACCGACAGCGGTGCCCACTCGGCGGGGAATCCCTTCACGTCGGTCGCGAAGGCCTGAACCGCCACGGGAAGGCGGCAGTTACGCAGCTCGGTCAGCAGCGGTGCCATGTCCTCGCACAGTTCGAGGTACACCACCTTCGGCTGCTTCTCACGCAGCCGCCGCGCCATCGCCACGGCCGAAGCCGGGGAATGGTGGCAGACCGGGAAGATCTCCAAGGGCTCCCGTACCGCGCGGTCGACGTCGTCGACGAGCCCGAGCAGGATGCCCTCCAGAGCGCCGGGCCCGTCGGCGAAGGCGGCCGCGGCCTCCTGCAACTGGCCGCGTAACGCCTCGAAGGCGCCGCTCACGAGAGGGTGGCGATCGTGTCGCGGCCGCCGTCGAGGAACTCCGGCCAGTCCCCGCCCTCGTCCTTGCTGCGCGGCTCGACGACGCCGTGCAGGTACTTGTTGAGGATCGCCAGGTCCTCCGGCTCACGCCGGGCGAGCGAGCCGACGAGCGAGGACGCGAGCGTGCGGGCGGTCAGCGCGCGTTCCCCGAAGAAGTTGCTGTGCAGGACCGCGTCTTCGAGCACGCCGATCTGTTCGGCGGTGGACAGCGCGGACTCCAGCTTCTCGTCGTCGCTGCCCGCGGCCGCCGCCGCGGCGCGCAGATCGCCGAAGCTGCGCAACAGCACGTCGAGCAGTGTCGGCGGCACGTCCAGCTCGATCTGGTGACGGCGCAGGAGCTCCTCGGTGCGGAAGCGGACGATCTCCGCCTCGCTCTTCTTGTTCGTCACCACGGGGATGCGGACGAAGTTGAACCGGCGCTTGAGCGCGGAGGACAGGTCGTTGACGCCGCGGTCGCGGCTGTTGGCGGTGGCGATCACGGAGAAACCCGGCTTGGCGAAGACGATGCCGTCGCTGTCCAGTTCCGGCACCGAGATGTACTTCTCGGAAAGGATCGAGATCAGCGCGTCCTGGACGTCGCTGGTGGACCGGGTCAGCTCCTCGAAGCGGCCGATCGAACCCGCCTCCATCGCCGTCATGATCGGCGACGGGATCATGGACTCGCGGGACTGCCCCTTGGCGATCACCATGGAGACGTTCCACGAGTACTTGATGTGGTCTTCGGTGGTGCCGGCGGTTCCCTGCACGACGAGCGTGGAGTTACGGGAGATCGCCGCGGCCAGCAGTTCGGCGAGCCAGCTCTTGCCGGTACCGGGGTCGCCGATCAGCAGCAGGCCGCGGTCGGAGGCGAGCGTGACGATGGCTCGCTCGACGATGCTCCGGTCACCGAACCACTTCTGCGAGATTTCGCGGTCGAGGCCGTCGGCTCGCTCGGAACCGAGGACGAACAGACGGATCATCTTCGGGGACAGCCGCCACGCGAACGGTTTGGGGCTGTCGTCGACCGACTCCAGCCAGTCCAGCTCTTCGGCGTACTTGAGTTCGGCGGGGGCGCGCAGGACGTCGGACATTTCGTGCCTTTCGGGGAGGTTCAGGAGGTGAGGAAAGTCTTGAGTTCGTGGACGAGCTTGGTGATGTGACCGGAGATCACCGGGGTGCCGAGGTCCTTGAAGCGCTCGCGAAACCACGGGTTGACGCTGCCCCGGCCGGCGCTGGTGACCGAGCCGACCGGGATGAACTTCGCCCCGGACCGGTGGATCGCGGCCATGCTTTCGAAGAGCTGCTCGACGCGGGTCTCGTAGAAGTCGGAGATCCACACCACCACGGTGTTCGTGGGTTCGGCGATCTTCGGCTGGGTCAGTCCCATCGCGACCATGCCGTCGTTGCCGCCACCGAGATTGGTGCGCAGCAGGGTTTCGAACGGGTCGTGCACCCACGGGGTGAGGTCGAGCGCCTGGGTGTCGTAGGCGATCAGGTGAACATCCACTTTGGGCAGTCCGGCGAAGATCGAGGCCAGTACGGCGCAGTTGACCATCGAGTCCACCATGGAACCGGACTGGTCGACGACCGCGATGAGCCGCTGTGGTGTGGTCTTCTTCGCGGTCTGCTTGTAGTAGAGCCTGTCGACGTAGAGCCTTTCCTCTTCCGGGCTCCAGTTGGTGAGGTTCTTCCAGATGGTGCGATCGAGGTCGAGGTTGCGGAAAACGCGCTTCGGCGGGACAGAGCGGTCCACCTTGCCCGTAGAGGCCTTCTCGACCTGGGTGCGCAGGACCTCCGCGATCTCGTCGACGTAGCGGCGGATCAGCGACTTGGCGTTGGCCAGCGCCACTCCGGACAGGTTGTCCTTGTCCCGCAACAACTGTTCGATGAGCGACATGCTCGGGCTCAGCTTCGCGGCGAGCGCGGGATCGGCGAGGACCTCGCGCAGATGCATCCGCTTGACGAGGTCCGCTTCGATACCGGCGAGGTCCGGCCCGATCGCCGGGAGCAGCGTGCTCAAGTCGGGAGTGCCGCCCCCACCGGTGCCGCCCAGACCGGTCGGTGCACCTCCCGGCCTGCCGCCGCGCAGCTCACCCGGACGACACCCCAGCGCGCGCTCGAGCCAGCCCGCGTCGGCCTGCCAGCAGGACAGCTGCCCGGCCGTCACCGTATGCGGGGCCGGGGCGAACACGTTGAGCAGCACCTTCGACACCAGCGCCGCGCGCCGCACTTCGGCGGCCTTGTCCCGGCTATCCTCGGTTTCGGGGACCATCAGCCCGTCGAACTCGGCGGCGAGCTCCGGATGCCGCTGGACGACCGAGTCGACCGCGACGTTCGGATCCAGCAGCGCCGACGGCAAGCCGATGTCCTCGACCACGGCCACACTCGCCGATTCGAGCGCGGCCTGCTCATCTCCGTCGAAGAGCCGGGCGAGCAGCCGCCAGTACAGGACCTGACGGCGGTTGTCCTCGGAGTCGGTCATTTCCGCAACAACCTTCCGGCACGCTCGCGCAGCACGGCCGCGGCGTCGGTGGCCGCCTTCTCGGCTTTCACCCCGGCTTTGTCTTCCGTGCCTCCGGCCCAAGCGCCGGCGTGCACAGCCGTGGTCTTCTTGCGCACGGTGGTCTCCACCGCGAGCGGCTGAAGCCGGAACTCGCCGTCCCATCGGATCAGGCCGATGCACGCGCTGGAGGTCGCGATCGCCTTCGGGGTCAGCGGCCCGGCGGCGGGGATGCGATCGACCTCGACGGAAAGCCGGTTCCCGGCCAAGGTGAACGAGAGCGCCTCCTCGTCTCCCTCGACGCCGTAGCCCTCGAGGAAGACGGGGACCGCGATGCGCACCGGGTGCCGGTCCAGTGGCGCGACCGCCGACGTGACGGCTTTCGGCAGCACGACACGCGCGGTGGAGAACGCGTCCGCGGGCTCGCCGAGGCGGGCTTGCTCGTCCTGCCAGAGGAGGTCGCCCTCGGCCGTGACCGGCATGCCGACGAGGTCCATCGAGCGCCCCTCGCTGACGGCCCCGAGCAGGGAAAGATGTGGGCGCAGCAACTGCCAGATGCCGGCGCCGATGATCGTGTCCGGCTTGGGCACCGTCACGCTCGCACGCACGAGCCGCGGCGCGGTGCCGTCTTCGGGTTCGAGCACGGCGTGGACCTGGGCCTGCGCCGCTGTCGAGTGTTCGAGCAGGTCGACGCCCAGCGGCAACAGGCGCCCGGTGACGGTGCCCATCGCCTGCGCCGCCGCCACGCCGGGCAGGGTCAGCAGCATCCCGCGCGACCACAGGTCGCCCCAGCGCCGGACGGGAACGCGCTCCAACGCCGCCCCCGGACAGGACGCCGCGAGTTCGGCCGCGAACCCGTCGAGCAGGACCGCCAACCGGCGCAAACCCGGTTCGGCGAGCAACGCGGAGATCACCGGAGCCGAAGCCGAAATCAGGTCGTGGTCGAGGCCCTGCCAGCCGGCCCGGGCCAGATCGGACAGCCAGGATCGGGCGGCGGCCAGCAGGTTCGGCATTTCCGTCTCGGAAGGCTGCCGGTCGGCATCCTCGTCGGATGGCCGGCCGGTCGCCTCGCCGATACGCGCGAGGACCGCGTCATGCACGGAGCCGAACACCGCGACCCTCGCCGCGGCAAGGGAAACGAAGTGCTCCTCCCCCGCCGCCCCGGCTGCGGTCTTCTCGGCCGCCTCGGCGACCCTGGCCGCCAGCGGCGACCCCGCGACGGCATCGGCCAGCTCGGTGAGACCGGCGATCTTCTGCGGACGAAGCAGTCCGGCGACAAGCACGTCGTCGAACGCGTCGACAGCCGCCAACGCCTCGTCGAGGCCGGCGATCGGGTCGGTGAGCAGATCGGTGCGCATCACACCACCGCCCTGGTCGGCGGGAACCACTGAAGTTCCGGCACCGGCGCTGTCGACGCTGCGAATTCCAGATATGCCAAGTGCCGCAAGAACTGGCTGAACACGGACGCGGCCGCGGTGTTGTCGCCCTGCGACGGTCGCGTCGCGCTCATGGTCTGCGAAATGGCCTGCGCGGTCGGCTCCGGAACGTCTACGCGTAAGTATCGCGCGACGCGCTCGGCGCCGTACTGAAGGGTGGATTCGTTGAGCAGAGCGAGGATGTGGTTGCAGAACATGCCCCGCGCGCCACCGCAAGGCCGATTGTTGTTGGTACTACAGGCGAACTCGTACGTACTCGCCGCGACCGACGAGACGTACACGCGCCCGATGTCCGATCCGCTGGACACCACGCCCTGCACCCGTCCGTCGGCCAGTTCGACGAACGGAACCTTCGCGAGCTTGCGCGGGCGGGCAGGTGACAACACCCGGGCCGTGCTCGCTCTTTCCCAGTCTGACAACGCATCTTCTCCTTGCGGGGGTGCCTCGGTGGGGACTGGGAAGAACCTAGCGGGAGGCACCGACAGTTTTGATCACATCCGAAGTTTTGCGAGCTGAGTCGCCAGATCGGCGAGGTCGTCCGCGTAGAAGTCGAACCGATCCGTCTCCGATGGAGGGTCCCCGACGGGCCTGGCGACGTACGCGGTGCGCAGGCCGACGCTCTGCGCGCCCCTCAGGTCCCACGCGTGGGCCGCGACCATCAGCAGCTGCTCCGGCTGCGTGCCCGACACCGTGACGGCCAGCTCGTAGACAGCCGGGTCCGGCTTGTAGCTCTGCGCCTCCTCGGCTGAGAGCGCCTGGTGCCAGCGGAGGCCGGCGTAGGCGTTCATCCGGAGCAGGGTCGTCCGGCTGGCGTTGGAGAGGCCGATCAGCGGGTAGTGCTCGGCCAGCTTGTTGAGCCCGTCGACAGTGTCGGGCCAGGGCGGCATCCTGCGGCCCGCTGTCGCGAGCGCTTCCGTTTGAGCCGCTTCACGGTCCAGCACGTCACTCGGGGCGTATGGCCTCTCCCCGTCGACGATGCGCTGTTGCTCGGTTGCGACGTGGTCGAGCCACTGCCTGACCAGCTCATCCACGTCGGCGTCTGGTGCGGTTTGACGGATGGCCGCGCGGATCCCGGCCGGTTCGTCGACGAGCGTGCCGAGTATGTCGAACACCAAGGCGTCGATCTGCACGAGCAACCTCCCAGTAAGGGTTAAAGTGGCGGTTAACCGCGAACGTACGAGAGGTTGGTAAGGGATGCAAGTAGCTTTAGACGATTACGTCTGGGCGGCGGGCGTTGCTACCGACCTGGTCAACACCGCTCCCGAGGTCTGGCACGGCGAAGACCACCTGCCCGACCTGGCCGCTCTCGCCGGCTTCGCCGACCTTCACTCGATACCTTCGCCCGCCAGCGATCTGCGCGCCGTTCACCGACTACGCGCGACCGTGCGGAACCTGATCGATCATCCGGACCGGGAGCACCTAATCACCGGCGCTTCCTCACTCACGTCGCCCGCCGGTCACGTCACCCTTCTTGCGGACGGCACGCGATGGGCCGTTGCACCTCAACGAGGCGCAACGATCTCAGACCTGCTGTCGCTGATTTGCGGCATTGCCATCCTGGGCGCGGTCCAGACTCTCGGCGTCGAACGATTCCGCGCGTGCGGTGCTCCCACCTGCCAAGGCGCTTTCATCGACACGACGCGTCCGGGGCGGCGCCGCTACTGCATGCCAGGACTGTGCGGAAACCGCGTCAACGTCGCCAACCACCGTGCTCGCTTCAAGCATCGCGACGCTTGAAGCTGGCCACGCCGGCGATCAGCGACATCGCGAGGTACGACACATCGCCAGCGCCGCCCCGATCGGCGAAAGCACGTACGCGTTGTTCGTCCCGGTGAGCTGCGGCGGCAGGTTTCGACGGCATGAACGAAGCGACGCGTTCTCCGAGCGGCGACGGGAGAAAGCGCGCGAAGATCGGGATCACCAGCAGGATGACGCCGAGGGCGACCAGTGTTCCGCTCGTCGAACGCAGAAGCAGACCGAGGCCCAAGGCGACAACAGCGACGCCGGTCGCCACGACGGACAGGATCACGTCCCCCGCCGAATTCCAAGGATTAAGAGGGCCGCGAGCCAGTCGAGGACGTTTTGAAGACACACTGGACATCTGGACTAGAAGGCCTCGACGGCCAGGGGTATGACACAACTGGACGGGCCATAGTTTGCCTACATTGAATGTGTATCCAGCCTAGCCCGCGCCATCAGTAGCCCAACAATTGTCTTACTATCTACCAATTCACCCCGTTCAACCATCATTTCAACGTTGTCTAGATCGACGAGGCGAACGTCTGTTGGAAGCTCGTCCGCCAACTGCGGCTTCGTGACCCATTGAAACTCTTCAGAAATAAACACGTCCGCCGACCAATCAGACATGCATGGCGCGGCGTTAATTCTGCATAGCCATGCAAGCTCTTCTGTTACAATTCCAACTTCTTCCACAAGTTCGCGGCGAGCAACCTGCAAGGACGACTCACCCGGATTCCTTTTCCCTGCTGGAATCTCCACCGTAATGCGCGAGATCGCCGGCCGGTACTGTTCGACGCAAACTGCCTGTCGATCGATGATTGGTACTACTGCCGCACCCCCGGGATGACGGACGACATGGCGAACGTAGCTCTCGGCGCCGTCGTGCGACATTAGAGCCAGTTCTTCGATTGCAAGAAAACTGTTGTCGATCGAATATATGCGAACTCGCTCGGCGTCATACTTCTTCATCTCTACCTCCATTTTGCAACAAGAAGTTGGATAAAATAGAACACTTTGACGACTTGGCCGCCGGCGGCAAAGTTGCCGACAATTATCGCCGATGCCAATAACGCTGACCACTGACTACTTGAAGTCATGACAAAGAGAAAAAGGATTATGTCCGTCGGGCAGGGAATCCTATTTCTATCTGAGGTGGCACAAGACTTGGGACGCCTGTGCTTCCGGTCATTCGCCTTCACTTAGCACTCCTGAGGATCCGCTCTGGTGACCATCTACGGAAATCCTTGCAGCAAGACTCAACACCACCCAGATCTTGCATGCCTCTCTCTTTGTTTATGCGGTTATAGGCGTCTTTTGCATTGCGGACATTACATGCAATACCGAGACCTGCTGCAACTTCCTGCATCGGCACCGGAAGCCCATGCAGGAACTTTGACGACAGAGCGTTCCGGCCAGTCCAACGGCAGCGGCGTGCGATGTTCGCTGCTACGATGCATGTCAATCGGGGCAACGTGGCTCCAGAGGAGGTAACGACATGCCCATGGGGCGCAAGCTGCTTCCAATGGAAAAACCGATCACCATGAAAGATCAATTTGCCTGGCTGGTGCGGCTGATCAGGTGCACGCACGGCGACCCAGCCGTCCGTAACACTGAGACGTTCTCTCGCATGATGTCCACGTCGTCAGGCGAGGCACTAAAGCCAGCCACGATCAACAAACTCGAAGGAGGCACACTCGACTTTTCGATCGAGCGTTGCATCGCCTTCGAGGAAGCACTTGACCTCAATCTTGGCGACTTAGTTGACCCGTACATATGGCTTTGCCGACAAGCCGAAGAAGCTCCCCGCACTAACTGGTCCAAGATTCGAGAAGTAGAGGCATCGGAGATCGAACTTTTGGTGCGAGTCGCACAAGAAGAGCAATTATCACCGATTGACTGGCTTCGGATTACATCCATTTATCGAAACCGGCGAGAATTGTTCCAAAAACCTCGGACACGGGACAGTTTCTTTCACGGTTTGATGCGGGATTATGGGCGCTCATATGAACGTGACCAAAGGCTGATGCGAGAAGCCTTGATCAATGTCGGCGAAGATATACTTCCATACCTGATAAGCTATATTCAGGTCGAACCAATGCGCTATTTTAATACAACCGAAGCGGTCCGTTACTTCAATGAAGATATTGACGATAAGCATCTAATCTCACTAGCCGAGAGATTAGATGACAGCTATTCGGCGACCTGCATTCTTGAATCGATTGGCATTTGCCTGCGCCGCCAGGGGCGCAGAGTGGACACCTTGCCAGAAGTTGGCGATGTGCTGCGCGAGTATGTCTCCGACTTACTCGAGAATACGGCCGAGCTGTTCATGCCTCGTGAAGCCGCATTATCACTCGTGCGAACTGGCCAGGTAGTCTTGACCCAAAAGCAAAGCAGAAAGATCAAGCAATGCCGTGACGAACTCGGCCAGCTAGCTGTGCAACCTTCACAATTCAATCCAGGCCAATTACTGAACCAAATATCGACAAGACTATCCAGGCTGTTGCAAGAAAAACGCCTATCCCCGGAAACTCCGATCTACATACCAGGATTAGACTTAATTCTGAGAAATGGAATATTTGGCAGAGACCGCGTGGGAAGACTTTGCATGGGTGGACTACTTGGAGCCTGGCAGCACGCGGCGGAGTTAACCGACGCGCTCGGCAAGACATTGACTGACATCCCAACAGAGGACTTTGGTGTCCAGCGGTCAATGGTGCGATTAGTAACAAAGATTGGAAGCAGTAATGCAAACGCAAATCTTCGCAGATTGAACCCGTGCCAGACGCGGGATGAGAACACTCGGCTCAGCATCGCATGGGCGATGGGCTCCGGCCACGACCCCGAAGACCTAACATATCTTGAATCTCTTTGGAAGGTCGCGCAGTCCCGCCCAGGAAAGCGTGCAATCGTAGTCGCAGCTTATCGGCGTAGCTTTGGTAACTTACTCTCAGAGATTGCCCGAGATCGCGACATGGTGATCCACAGGGAAGCTATTACTTCTATACGTGGAATAAATACTCGAAGCTGAGCACACGCGGGCATTTATCCCACCTAGAGCAGATCAGAAGTATTAATAACACAAAAGACATTCCGCTGGAACGAATATCTCACGGCGGCGGCGACGGCCGCGTTGCACTATTAAAAGCACGCTTCTCTCTCGCACGGCAGGCCTTATTAAATACTTCCCGACAGCCCTTAAGTACCTGCCCAGCGGTTTCGAGCCGAAGTTCTGAAGATTCCGCTTTTCGAAATGCTGATATGTCGAGAAATTCGCCAGGTATCGACCGTCTAGCTTACCGGGACCTCGGGTCGCAAGTGCTCTACGAAAATAAGAGAGCGATCAAGGTGATCGCCTCTCTCCCCGTGGATAACATGTGTGCCCCGTTACCGTCTTCGTACCTCCTGATCAAGAAATTCGGGTTTGGTGATCGAGGGCCCGCTGACAGGATACGGCCGCCTACTGAATAGGTCTCGTCGTAACGTGGCTGCCGACCATCGATGCTCGACTGGTGAACTTGCACGCCGGACGGAAGATACCTTCGATGACCAGCGACTATGTGTTGTTCCTTGGCTTGGATGTCGATAAGTGCGAGCATCACACGGTCGACCTGAACCGGGCAAGGAAAAGGCTGCATGACGCTCCGCCGCCCGACAGTGAACCCGGGCCCGGGCGATGTTCGAAAAACTCGACGCTCACTGTCCGGTCCTGGTCGTAGTGGGTCAGCCCGCCACGATCGGGGCACTGCCCATATCGGTCGCCCGCGCCTACGGCCACATAGATGGATTCTCTGCCCGGGCTGGCAAGAAACACAGCGCCGCCCTAATCTGCTTCGCACGACGACACTGCGACGTCCTCTGCGCCATGCTCCGCACCAGACCCACTATCAACGCCCCCACCGCCCAAGCGGCTTGACCGCCACCGCACCGCAGCCCGCGCGTGCCACAATCAACGCTATGCCGACCACCCGAAAGGGCAATGCCGCGTAGATCACCAGCCCGTGTCCGGGCCGACACTCATCGCCGCTGCCGCACTGACGAACAGATTTTCACGCTTCCGGGCCTATCACCCCGAGGACGAGCCAGCATCGCCCGCCTCGAACGCACCCGACTTTGGCCCGGAGCCTCCGCCGAAGCACTGCAAGCTTGGAAACTGTTCGTCCACGAACCCATGCATCGACTCTGGGACCCTCACTGTGGCTGCGGCGTGCCGCAATGCTGCCCCGACCCGGCCGAACTGCGACGAACCCTCGACCTCGTCGCACACGCCCTTCCGCCCACAGACGCCAGAACCTTCCGGAAGAAACTCGCAACCCTCGACGAACTATAGTGACCAGAAAGCCCACTCCCAGTTGACAACCAACGTAGGGACACCCTCGGGGGCTTGAACCCTCATTCACCAAACACGCCACGGCTCCGTAACATGAATGACCAACAGTCCTCACATTGCCGTCCACAAGACGGTGCCCTCCCCGGCAACGCCGAGGAGGGCCCGTTGCAACCAAAGGATCAGACGCCGGCGATCTGCTGGATCCAGGGCCGGTACCGCGTGATGTTCGTGTAAGCGGTGGTCGTCTGCCGGTCACTCGTCGACGCGACGCCGACCTGCTTGCCGGAAGCGAACATCGGGCCGCCGGAGTCTCCACCGGCGGTGATGCCGTCGCCGCGGCTCGCGCAGACAGCGACGCCTCCGTTGTAGTCACGGCACGAGACCGACGTGACGCGGACGTTGGCGACCTTCAGGTACCGCGACTGGCAGTTGATCTCCGAGCCGCACTGGCTGGTGGCACCCCAGCCGTAGACCTGCACGGTCTGCCCGGTCGAGACGTTGGCGGTGGTGCCCAGCGGCGAGTAGGTGGCGTTGACCGAGGTCGTCAGTTTCACGATCGCGAGGTCCGCGCTCGCGTGACGGGTCACGGTCGAGCCGGTGGCCATGGTGCCACCGCTCTGCTGGTCGAGGCTCCCGATCCGGAAGGTGAACGTCCCGCCGCTGGCCACACAGTGTTTCGCGGTCAGGATGTACTGCGGCGCGATGATCGTCGAGGTACACGTTTGCCGGCCGTTGGCGAAGAGTCTGGCTGCCCACGGGCCGCTCGACGCGTTCTGGCCGCCGATGATCATCGGCTGGACGTCGGACGTGGGTTCCGCGGCGGACGCCACGGGGGCGGTCACGCCGAGCAACGCCGCGAAGGCGGTGCCGGCGATGAGGGCGAAGGAGCGCAGTCGCATGGTTCCGACTCATTTCTGCGGCGAGGAACAAGGCCGCGTACCGAGGGAAGGATGGGCTGATTCTGTGACTCGGCAAGGGAAATCGGACACCGACGAAAGTCGTGTAGAAGGTACCTATCTTTCCGTTTCGGCCACCGTTAGGTGTTTGCTCCAGGTATCCGGGCCATGCCGTCGATGTCGGCCCAAACCGAATGGCCCGATCGGCGTCCGTCCATTTGAGACGAATGGTGGCATAACCCTAGGGGCATAGTCCGGACCCGAGGGGTTTCGAATCAGGCCCCGGTCACGCCAGAATCGGCACCATGACCACAGCACAGTGGACCCCGACCTACGGCGACCCCTTCGAACCGGTGCCCTACCGCCCGGCTCGCGTTTCGGCGGAGGAATCGCTGGCCACCGCCGCCGATCTGCGCCGCCGCATGGACACCCGCCGCACCGTGCGGATGTTCTCGACCGACCCGGTGCCCGAGCAGGTGCTCGTGGACGCCATCGCGGTGGCGTCCACCGCGCCCAGCGGCGCGCATCAGCAGCCGTGGACCTTCGTCCTCATCAAGGACGACGCGACCAAACAGCGGATCCGGGACGCCGCCGAAGAGGAGGAACGCGTCTCCTACGAGGGCAGGCTCGGCGAGGAGTGGCTGTCCGCCTTGCGCCCGCTGGGCACCGACGCCGTCAAAACCCACCTCACCGACGCCCCGTACCTCATCGTCGTCTTCCAGCAGCGCTACTTCCTCGACGAGGACGGCACCAAGCACAAGCACTACTACGTCGACGAGTCGGTGGGCATCGCGGTCGGCATGCTGCTCACGGCGTTGCATCTGTCCGGGCTGGCCGCGTTGACGCATACGCCGTCGCCGATGCGGTTCCTCGGCGAACTGCTCGAGCGGCCGCAGAACGAGAAGGCGTTCGCGGTCATCCCGGTCGGTTATCCGGCGGACGACTGCGTGGTGCCGGACCTCGTGCGCAAGTCGATCGACCAGGTACTGATCCGCCGCTGACCCCAGGCGTGACCCGGGTGCGCGCGCACCCGGGTTGCGCGAAGCGACCGCAAGTAAGCAGTCAAACTGCGCATTTGTGCAGTTTAATGCTCAGTTTGACGCATCTCTTGACATATCCGGCGGCGATTGGACAAAGTCGGGCAACCGAAGGCGACACGAAGGAGTGTTCTTCATGGCCGACCTGCCCTCTGTCTCCCGGCGGACCCTGTTCGGCGGCGCGCTCGCCGCCGGGGCGCTCGCCGCGATCCCGACGAGCGCCACCGCCGCGGAAGAGGCCACCGGAGCGGAAAGCGCGCCCCGCCGTCCTGGTCAGCGCAGCATGATCGGGGTGCCGTTCGAGCGGCACCGGACCGTCCGGATCGGGATGATCGGTCTCGGCAACCGCGGCATGTCCATGATCGGCGGGTGGAGCGCCGTACCGGGCGCCGCGGTCACCGCGGTCTGCGACATCCGCGCCGAGCGCGCGAAGGCCGCCGCGGACAAACTCGCGGCCGACGGGCGCCCCCGCCCGGCCGAGTACGGCGGATCCGCCGACGCCTACAAGAAGATGCTCGCCCGCGACGACATCGACCTCGTCTACATCGCCACCCCGTGGGAGTTCCACTACCCGCAGGGCAAGGCCGCGCTGCAGTCCGGCAAGCACGTCGGCGTCGAACTCCCGATCGCCACCGAGCTCGACCAGCTGTGGGACCTCGTCAACACCAGCGAGCAGACCCGCAAGCACCTGTTCCTCGCCGAGAACTGCAGCTACGGCCGCAACGAACTCGCGATCCTCAAGATGGCGCACGAAGGCGTCTTCGGCGAGGTCACCAACGGGCACGGCGGCTACCTGCACGACCTGCGCGAACTGCTGTTCTCCGACACCTACTACACCGACGCGTGGCGCCGGAAGTGGCACACCCGCAGCACCGCGAGCTTCTACCCGATGCACGGTCTCGCCCCGATCGCCGCCTGCATGGACGTCAACCGCGGCGACCGGTTCGCCACGCTGCGCGCCACGGCGACCGAGCCGAAGGGGCTCGCCGACTACCGGAAACGCCACATGCCGCCGGGCCACCCGTCGTGGAAAGAGACCTACATCAACGGCGACCTGGTGACCTGCCTGATCGAGACCGAGCAGGGCCGGATCATCCGCGCCGAGCACGACGTCAGCTCGCCGCGCCCGTACAGCCGCATCAACAGCCTCGCGGGCAGCCGCGGCATCGTGGAGGACTACCCCGAGCGGATCTACCTCGAACCCGACCACAGCGGGCACGCGTGGAAGGACTTCAAACCGTACCGCGAGCGGCATGACCACTGGCTCTGGAAGAAACTCAAGGACGACCCGAACCTCGGCGGTCACGGCGGCATGGACTACGTGCTGCAGTGGCGGATCGTGCAGCAGATGCGCGCCGGGCTGGTGCCGGACATCGACGTCTACGACTCCGCGGCCTGGTGCTCCCCCGTGCCGTTGAGCGTGGTCTCGCTGGCCCGCGGCGGGAAGCCGGTGTCGATGCCGGACTTCACGCGCGGCGGCTGGTCGAAGCCCCGGGCCGGTCTCGACTCACAGCCTTCGGAGATGCCCGGCTAGGCCACGGCGACGGCCGGCCGGTCCGAAGAGGACCGGTCAGCCGTCGGCCGTGTAGCGGGGAACGACCCGGAACACCCGGAGGTCCCTCGGCGTCCCCTTGGCCCGGAAGTTCCGGCGCGGGCGCACGGTGAAGGCGTCCCGGTCGAGTTGTTCGACGACGCTGGCGCTGGCCAGCACCTCGTCGCCGTCCGCTGCGGCCATGATCCTGGCCGCGATGTTCACGTCGACGCCGAGATAGTCGTTGCCGACCCGCTGCGGATTCCCTCGATGAAGGCCCGCGCGCAGATGCGGAAGGTAGCCCTCGGCCTTGATCACGCTCACGGCGGAACAGGTCTCGTAGGCGGCGTTCACCGCCTCGTCCGGGTCGGCGAACACGGCCATCACGCCGTCGCCGAGTCCTTTGACGATGCTGCCGCGGTGCCCGGTGACCACCGACTCGGTCACCTTCGAGACCGAACGCAGCAGCTCCAGGACGCGTTCGTCACCGGCGCGCAGCGCCCAGGTCGAGAAGCCGACGAGGTCGGTGAACAGCACCGTGATGCCGTCCGCGGACATCGGCCGGGTGCCGGACCGGCGGACGGCCTGCCAGGCCTGGACCGCGGCCAGCCCCAGCTCACGGGTGGCGCTGGGCCTGTCGGCTCCGGCCTCGGTGAGCAGCCGCGCGAGCCTGTCGGACGAACGGCCCGTCGCGGGCGCCAGCGGGTCGTTCTCCCCCGGGACGAGCCCCCGGAGGAACCGCGCGCCGCGCACCAGCTCGCCACGCTGGTCCGTCGCGCGCAGGAACCGGCGGGTCCGGAGGTGCCACGGCTCGGGTCGGTCGGTCACGGTCAAGACCCTAGTCGTTCGCCACCCGGGCCGGGCACCTGTCACCCCGGTGACAAGAAAGCGGCAGGCATTTCCCCTTTCCGCCTTCGCGTGACAATTCACGAAAGCTCTATTCCACCTACGCGTGACAAGATCGACGCGTAAAGAAAAAGCGATGGTTCTTTCCCTTTCCTCGTTGGTGACTTTCCACCTAGATTCGGCGTCGAGCCCATTCAACGACGAAAGGACCTGACATGACGGAAACCCTGGTGCGAAAGGGTGTTCGCCGGTTCTGCGCCGCCGGGATCGCGGCCGCGGTCGCCGGAACCGTGATGCTCACCGCGGCCGGAACCGCGGCCGCCGTCGAAAAGAACCTCACGTACAAGGGCGGCTTCCCCATCATCGGCGACCAGCAGGTGGCGGTGGTCGTGAAGGCGGAGATCCCGGCGACCGCCCAGGCCGGAACGCCGATTTCGGTGCCGTTCACCCTCGACGTCGATTCCGGCCAGGCGGCCGGCGACGGGCTCCGGCTGGTCGGCGCGAAGAAGCTCTCCGGCACGATCAGCTCGAAGGTGAACGTCGCGCTCGGCGACCAGAAGGTGGCCATCCCCATCGAGCTGCCGATCCCGGACACCGAGGTGCCCGCCGAAGGGTCGCTGAAGTTCACCGCGTCGGGCAAGGTCGACTTCACCATCCCGGCCGGGACCCCCGCCGGTGAGGCGACCAGCAGCGTGGACGCCGCGGCGACCTCGCACATCGTCACCGACAGTTCGCTCGGCGAGTTCGACGTGCAGCTCACGCTCGACCCGCCCGACCAGGACGCCGTCCTCGGCAAGACGACCGTCAGCTGAACCCCCGTCTTCCCCCGGCTCGGCGAGCCGGGGGAAGACGCGTCTTGACCTCCAGCGCACTGGAGGTAACAAGCTGTCGATCATGTGGATCTGCGACAGGTGCGGTATCGAACATCCGGCGAGCCCGGAACCTCCCCGATGCGTCCTCGACCGGGGTGAGGTCGGCATCGAGGAAGCCGGTGACCTCGGCGCGCACACCGGACGCTGGTGGACGCACGAGGAACTGATCTCCGCGCCGCACAAGACACTGCACCGCGATCACGGCCGCGGCCTGCACAGCGTCAAACGGGAGCCGCATTTCGCGATCGGGCACTGGTCGTTCGTCGCGGTGACCCCGGCCGGGGCCCTGTTGTGGGATCCGCCGTCCTGGTCGGACACCGAAGTGCTCGACGTCGTGCGCGGTCTCGGCGACGTCACCGCGATCGCCACCAGCCATCCGCACATGTTCGGCGCGCAGCTGAGCTGGAGCCGCGCGCTGGGCGGGGTCCCGGTGCTGGTCAACGAACGCAATCGCGAATGGCTGCCCGCACCCGATCCGGCGTTCGAGTTCTGGGACGAGCACGCCGAACCCTTGCCGGGACTCGAACTCGTGCGGCTCGGCGGGCATATGCGCGGCAGCGCCGTGGCCAGGACGCCGGACGGCAGCATCCTGGCGGGCGACACGATCACCGGCGGGCTCGCGCCGGACTGGGTGTCGTTCCAGCGCAACTTCCCCAAGCACATCCCGATGTCCGCGGCCGTGGTCCGCCGCATCGTCGACCGGCTGGACGACTTCCCCTACGACCGGCTCTACACCCTCGGCGGCGACACCATCGACAAGGACGCCCGCGCGGTGGTGCGCCGAAGCGCCGAGACCCACATCCGGTGGGTCAGCGGCGACTTCGACCATCTCACTTGACGGCGTTCTTCTCCTTGCGGCGGAAGAACAACGCGATGACGCCGGCCATCGCCATGAAGAACGCGACGGACCACATGCCGGGACGGAAGCTGCCGGTCAGTCCTTGCAGCCAGCCCACGAGATAGGGGCCGACGAAACCCGAAAGGTTGCCGAACGAGTTGATCAGGCCGATGCCGGCGGCGGCGCCGACGCCGGTGAGGAACGCGTTGGGCAGCTGCCAGAACACCGGGACGGCGGTGAAGACGCCGACCGCGCAGAGGGTCACCGCGGCCATCACCAGGAACGGCGATCCCATGTACAGCGCGGCCGCGATCGAGACCGCGCCGACGAACGCGGCGATGGCGACGTGCCCGGCGCGTTCGCCGGTGCGGTCCGAATGCCGGGCCCACAGCACCATGGCGACGGCGGCGATCGCATACGGAACCGCCGTGATCAGCCCGATCTCGACGATGCTGTAAGTGGTCTGGAACTGCTGCTGGAAGCCCTTGATCACCTGCGGGAGGAAGAACGCGAGGACGTAGAGGCCGAAGATGATTCCGAAGTAGACGGCGCTCAGCGCGAGTACGCGCGGGTCGGTCAGCGCCGATCGCGTGCTCACCTCGTGGGCGACCGTGGCGGTGTCTTCCGAGTCCAGGGTCGACTGCAACGCCGTGCGCTGCCCCGGCGACAGCCACTTCGCGTCCTTCGGCTTGTTCGGCAGCAGGAAGAACACCGCGACACCGAGCAGGATCGAAGGCACGCCTTCGGCGAAGAACATGAAGCGCCAGCCCGCGTCGAAACCGAGGACGCCCTCGCCGTTCTGGATGAGCAGAGCGGAGATCGGGCTGCCGAGGACCGAGGAGAGCGGCACCGCGAGGAAGAACAGCGCGACGATCTTGGCCCGCACCTTCCGCGGGAACCAGTAGGTCAGGTACAGGATGATGCCGGGGAAGAACCCGGCCTCGGCGATCCCGAGCAGCACCCGGACGATGTAGAAGCTGACCTCGCCCTGGATGAACGCGGTGGCCGAGGCGACGATGCCCCAGGTGACCATGATCCGCGCGATCCAGATCCGGGCGCCGACCTTGTGCAGAATGACGTTGCTGGGCACCTCGAAGAAGAAGTACCCGACGAAGAACAGGCCGGCGCCGAGCCCGTAGGCGGCCGAACTGATGCCGAGATCGGCGTTCATGGTGAGCGCCGCGAACCCGACGTTGACCCGGTCGAGATAGTTGAGCAGATAAAGCAGCCCGAGGAACGGGACCAGCCGGATCATCGCTTTACGGACCGCTTGCGCGGTGGACACCTCTGCCGTCTGTTCGTCCATCCGCGGGAGTGTAGAGGGGGTCAGAACAGTGGTGGCAGGAAGGCACCGAGGTTGCCACCGGCGGCCCGATCAGCGGGATCGGGATCCACTTGGACCACGTCGGGGTCGCGCGGGTCGTAGGTGACCTTCACCGTCGAACCGCGGGCCGGGGCCTGCAGCGGCGCGGTGATCATCGTCGCGACGACCGTCCGCTCCCCTGTTTCCGTGGGGAACCGGACCTGCACGGTGAACCGCGGATTCCCCATCACCCAGACGTTCGTGAACTCGACGCCGACGACCTGCCCCATCACCTGGACGCCGGTCTGGGCCAGCGCCTGCGCGCGGTCGTCCGCCTCCGCCTTGCTGACGAACGCCCGCCCCAGCACCATGATCATGACCAGCGCGGTCACCCCGGCCACCGCGGGCACGAGATACGGCTCGTAGTAGACGATCCAGTCGACGTCGGTCCACGGTTCCGCCGCGCCGTCACCGAACGGCAGCCGCTTCCCCACCGATTCGGGCGGTGTCCACGACGGAATCGCGACGCCGCTGCCCAGCGCGATGCCGAGCGACGCGGCCAGGCTGCTCGCCCGGAAGCCGACGCCCATCCCGCGCAGCGACATCCCACCGCTCCACAGCATCGCGAACCCGAGCGACGAAGCGATCGTGATCGCGACGCTGAAGAGCAGGACGAGGGAAACCGCCGGGCCCGCGTCGGCCCCCCACGCGTCGACGCGGTTCAGCGACATCAACCGGAAGCCGTCCAGCAGCCCGAGCGCGCCCGACCAGCCGGTGACCGCCCAGGCGAGCGTCGTCGGCACGCCGAGCAGCCACATGCGCAGGCCGGGGCGGCGGGCCTGCCGGGGGTTCTCCGGCAGGCCGAACTCGAAGGACCCGAACATGACCGCCCCTAACCGATCGGCCCGAACACGGCGACCTTCGCCGGGTCGGCGGGGTCGACGCGGGCCTCGTGGCGGGTGCCGGGCGCGTACTGCTGGATCGTCGCCAGCGGCGTGATCAGCGAGGTCACCGTCCGGTAGGTGGTGCCGTCGGCGCGGGTGACCTCGAGCGTCGCGGTGTACTGCGCCTGTCCGGCGATCTTCCGGCCGGTCGGCTCCAGCCCGCGGATCACCAGGGTCGCGGGCTCGCAGGTGTCGTAGAGCCGGCGCAGCTCGGTTCCGTAGGCCTGGAGTTCCTGCTGCTGGCGCAGCTGCTCGTCCATCGGCAGCGCCATGAACTCCGCCATGTCCGGATCGGCGTTGAGGCCCCGGAAGGCCTGCGCGGCCAGCTGCGGCGTCGGCAGCTGCGGGGTGATGTCGTGCCCCTGCGCGGCGGCGGCCTGCCGGAACTGCTCGGCGTGCCGCTGGAAGTCCTGCTGCCCGCGCGCCATGCCCTGCTGCGTCGCGTCGTTGATCTTGTCGCGGATCTTCTTGAACATCGGGTGCCGCCTTTCGCCGTGTCGTTCTCGCTGGACACAGCTTCAGCGGGCCGCTCTGCTACCGAACCCAGGTTTTCGCGTCGTCGGTCGCGTCGAGGCAGGTCAGGGGCGCCCAGAACACCGGCGAGTTCGCCAGTTCCGGCTTCTCGCGCCAGCGGGCGAGCCGGGAACGCTGCCACGCGCACAGCTCGCCGACCGGATCCTCACCGGCGAGCGCGGTGTCGACGGCGATGACCAGTTCGGACATCGGATCCGAACCGGGCACGGCGGCCGACGTCGGCAGCGCCCAGACCGTGGCGGCGACCAGCCCCGCTCCGGCCGCGACGGCGGCGAGCAGTACACCGAACGGTTCGGCCAGGCCGAAATCGCCCGCGCTGGCGCAGCCGATCAGCGCCACCCGCGCGGGCATGGCGTCCACTTCGGACAGTGCGAGGTCGGCGGCGGTGAACGGCCGGTGCGGTCCGATCGGCTGGGCCGTGCCGGGGAGGTCGGCCGAACAGGACAGGTGCAGCGCGGTCTGCGCGCCGTACTCGTCGCGCACGCGGCTGACGTGTCCCACGAACACCAGCCGGGAGCAGGGCCGCGACAGGAGTTCGGCGAGCAGGGCCCGGTCGGTGTCGGTGCGGCGGACCAGGTCGAGCCCCCGGGCGACGGCGGGCAGGACCGGGCCGTCGGCGAGCCTCGCGTCCAGATGACGGATCAGCGGCGACGTCGCGTCCTGCTTGCCGAGGACGGAACCCAGCTCCCCGAAGGCGCTCTGTCCGGGGATTCGCGGGTCGAGCAGGTAGACCGGCGGGCCGTCCGCGCCGGGCGGACGACGCGGGATCGCGGCCGGGGCGAGCAGAGAGACGTCGGCGACGTCGAGGACGCGCTCGTCGCCGTCGAAACAGGTGCCGATCTCGTCGAGTTCGAGTACGTGATCGGCCCGCCGGTCGGGCAGCGCCAGCAGTCCCCACGGGACACCGGCGAGGCTGGGCGACGGCTGGATCCGCAGGAGCGGGCGGTTCCCGTCGGCGGCGGCACGACGGAGCGCCTCGACCAGGTCGGCGGGCAGGAGATTGAGGGCGAGGACGCGGGCCAGGCGTTGCTCACCGGCGAAGCCGCCGAACGCGTCTTCGCCCAGCGAGCGCCGGACGGCGTCGGCCACGCTCTCGCCCTCGTGCGGTGTCGGGGAGGCGGCGTCCAGGAACTGACGGGCGGTCCCGACCAGCGCGAAGTCGATCGGATGCGTGTGGACGGTGTCGAGGTCCCCGGTGGTCCGCCAGCTGAGGAACGTGTGCCCGGCGTCGGCGAAACGCAGGATGAAGGTCTCCCTCCCCGACCGGGCGGCGGGCCACGTCTCGACGGTTCCGGCGGCGAGCCGCGGCAGGCGATACCGCTCGGTGGCGAGGCGGTGCCAGCGGTCCAGCTCCATCGGCGAGGACGGAGACCAGCGCAGGGCGGGCGGCGGGGCGAGCCGAAGCGGAAGCGACGAGGTGACGGAACCCAAGGCCGCCAATGGAAGCCGATCGTCCTCAGTGGACGGGATGACTTCGAGGGAGGGCAGTGTCCCGGTCAGGCCGAGCGACGGCCCCTCGACTCCCGTGTACGCGCCGACGGCGCAGGTGCGCTCGATCAGTTCCGCCGCCAGCCTCGGCTCCTGAAGCTGCGCGAGCAGCGCCAATGCCATCCCCATCGTCGGAGCCGCGATGTCCCGCGCCCACGCCGTGCGCGCCTCCGGCGAGACGAACTCGAACCGGTACTCCGCCGCCGCGAGCGTCAGCGGGAGCATCAGGTCCAGCACCGCCCGAGGATCGTTCCCGCGAGCGAAACCGATGGAAGCCGCGACGAAATCCGTGTGCAGGAGGTCCGACCAGTCCCCCGACTCCCGCGCCGATTCCCGCGCGCGGGTCGCGAAGTCCTCAGCCGTCGCCCAGTCGCCTTCCGCCGCGGCGCAGCGGGCCAGTGCGGTGTCGACGAGGCGCAGACCCGGAACGTCGTCATTGGACGTCCGGATCGTTTTCGCGTGCTCGAACTGTTCCCTGGCCTGCGCGACGTCGCCCGTGTACAGCAGCAACGTGCCCAGCGCGAAGCTCGCTTCCGCGACGTCGCCGGTCAGACCCGCCGCCGCGAGTTCGTCGCGGGCGGCGACGATCGCGGCGACCGCGCCGGGGAAGTCACCCGCCAGGGCGCGGGCCTTCGCCAGGCCGATACCCGTCTTCGCGGCCAGTGGGCCGCCCTCGTGCTGCGCGCTCAGCCTCAGCAGATCGGCCCGCGCGTCCGCGTCCTCGCCGCCCGCGTGGCGGATCCGGGCACGTTCGGCCCTGGCCATGGCCTGCTGCTGGACGGCCCGCTCGCGGACCTCGTCGATCTCCGCGAGGGCCTCCAGCCCGGCCAGGATCTCCTCGAGCGCGACCCGCGCACCCGCCAGATCCCCGGCGGCGATCTGGACGCGCACGTCGAGGATCCGCAGTTCCATCTCGTCGCAACCGTGGACGTCGAGCAATTCGGGCGGATACTGGTCCGGCCCCGCGTCCTTGCGGAACGCCGCCCGGCTGCGCTGCCCCGCGATCAGCTCGCGCGCCTTGGCGACGTCCCCTTCTTCGGTGGCCAGGGAGATGAGCACGCGATCGGCGACCTCCCGGGAGCCTTCGATCATCCGCACCTCGGCGTACTGACCGAAGTGGACGATGGCGGCCGTGCTCACCTTGAAGACGTGGAGCACGGCCTCCGCGCATTGCCGCGCGTTGCGCAGGTCGCCCGCGGAATAGCAGACCGTGGCCAGATCGCTGACCGCGGCGAGTTCGAGATCGGTCCGGTCGAGCCGCTGCGCGATCTCGCGCATCCGGGCGTACTTCCGGTGCGCGCCGGCGACGTTCCGCACCGCGGCGAGCTGTTTGGCCTGGTCCTGGACCTTGGCGGCTTCGACGAGCAGCTTGCGGTACTTGCTCTCGGAGAGCGAGCACGCCGGCACTTCGCCGTACGCGGCCGGGTCGAGGCCGAAATGCTTCGCGACACAGCGGCAGTTGTAGCCATGCGACGTCGCGGCACTCAATTCGGGCGGGAGCGGGCGGTCCGGCGGGTTTTGGGGCGGCGGCATGCCGACGAGCACGTCAGAACTCCTCGTCGTCCGCGGCGGCCGCCGCCCGTTCGGCGAGCGTCCTGGCCTCCGGCGGCCGTGCCCGTACGAGCGCGACCACCTGAGCCCGGTCTTCGGCGGTGGTCCCGGCGACACCTTCGCCCGCGACGCCCACGACGAGCGTGATCCGTCCACTGTGGACGTCGGCGGCGAGCCTGGTCGCGGCGTCGTCCAGGTCGGCCGTACCGGTGAATCGCCCCGCACCCAAGGACAACGGCACTTCCGCGAACGGCTCACCGTCGCGGGCCGCGACCGCGGTGATGGCCGCGTCGGCGAACGCGCCCGCTACCTCGACTTCGAGCCGGGTGGCTGCCGCGGCCGCGACGATCCGCCAGGTCACCGTGTCTTCGGCGGCGTCCAGGATCCCCGGTGGCACCCGTGCCCAGTCGACGCTCGCCCGTCCGCTCGCCAGTACGCCTTCACCGGTCATGACCGGATCGGTGCCCGCCGCCAGTGCGTACGCGCGCTGACCCGGCGCCGCGTTTTCCAACCGTGCCGACACTTCCGCCGCGGCTTCGGCTCGCACGACGTCGTCCTGGTCGTCGAACCAGGCCGCGAGGCGTGCGCACAGTCCGCGGACTTCGCCCGCGACCGGCGGCGCGGCGGCGAGAAGGGCACCGTCCGCGATCGCCGTGTCGAACAACTCGGCCGGGGAAGCTTCGAAACCGTCGAGGAGACCTTCGGCCAGGTCCTCCACGTCGGCTGTCGCGACCGCCGTTTCGAGGTCCAGCAACGCCGGGTCGAGTGAGGGCACCCCGAGCGACGGGCTCGCGGGCCACCAGCGACGCAGCCAGAGCAGCAAAGCGAGCCTGCCCAATTCCGGGCCGGCGGGCAGATCGGCTTGGCCTTGGCGGAGCACGGCGAGGCTGGTCTCCGCACCCACGAGCCGGGTCAGCCACGGTTCCGCGGCCCCGCCGTCGCTGAGTTCGAGCCGCATCGACGTGGCCCGGCTGACGAGCAGATCGGCGAGTGTGAACCGGATCAGGCCGCCGTCCGCCGCGACCACGGGCGTGTGCACCGGATGCGTCACGACACGGCCTCCAGACGCGGCAGCCGGGCCACGAGCGCGCGGCGCACCTTCGTCCGCAGATCCAGCGAGGTGGAGCGGACCACACCGGTGACCAGGTCGCGGACGTCGGCGGCGTCGGCGGGCAGGTCGCCTCGGACGTCGAAGCCGTGCAGCCGGACCCACAACCTGCTGAGGAACTGCTTGGCGAACTCGCGAAGATCGCGCAGGAGTTCGGCGTCGGGCCTCGGGGTGAGCGGCGTGGCGGCGGCCAGCGCGCGACGGGCGTGCAGGACGTAGCCCTCCCGCGCGACCTGGGCGTTGAGTTGTCGCGCGAATTCGGGCACGCCCGCGGGAGCGGCGCCGTCGAGTGGCCGCAGCGCGGGCGCGAGGACGACACCGAGCGCGAAGCACGCGGCCAGGGCGGGCACGCTCAGCCCGAATCCGGCGGCCGCGCGGGCCAGCTCGTCGTCGACGAGGTCGGCGACCGGAGCTCGTTCGTCCGGGGGAAGACGGCGCAGGGTCGCGCGCACCCGCCGTTCGACGCTGCGTTCGAGGAGTTCGGCGCCGGACTCGTCGCGCCGGTTCAGCGGCGGGACGGCGGTGCGATCGCCGCGCTGGAGACCGAGATCCGGCGCGGGCAGCCCGGAGATCTCCTGGACGGTCTTGTTCAAGGCGCGGGCGCCGTCCGGTTGCCGCAGCGCGAGCCCGAAAGCGTGTCCGGCGGCCGAACCGGCGAGTGCGCGCCAGGCCGGGTCGGAAAGTTCGTCCACAAAGGACTTCAGCAGCGCGATGTCCTGATCCGGGGCGGTCTCGGCGTGCCAGCGGCGCTCCAGTTCCCGGGTGAGGTCCGCCGAGATCCGGGGATCCGCGAGGTACCCGGCGAGCTGATCGACGCCCGCCGTCCCGCCCTCGCCGTGCAGATCGCGCAACGCCGCCGACGCCGTCTCGGCCGCCTCCGGCCCGGGTGGGCCGAAGCCTGTCGCCAGCTCGTACGCCAGCGGGAAGCAGACGTCCTGGACGTTGCCCGCCGTGATGCGCAAGGCCCGGCGCTGTCGCTTGAGATGGGTGAACCACGCGGCCGTCGCGCGCAGCCTGTCCGCGTCGGCCAGGAGCAGTTCCGTCACTTCCGCCGCCGCGATCGCGTCCAGCACGGGGCGACCGAGCCGCGGACGCGCCGCCGTGCGGATCACCAGCGGGTCGATGATCTTCTTGATCGTCCGGGTCAGCGGTCCGCCGTCGGCCGACGACAAGACCTCGACGCCGTCGATGCGCTCCCAAGCCCGAGTGAGGACGGCCGAACGCAGGCGGGGCTCGCTCGATCCCGTCGTCACTCGCCCTCCCCTCGCGCTGATCACGACTCTATCCGAGCCAGGCGGGTTTGCCTTCGATCGTCATGACTCTGAGCACCTGACACCCCATCGCCTCCGCGGCGCCGAGGACCACCGCACGCGCCTCGCCGTCGTCTTCCGGCGGGAACGCGACCCGGATCTGGTGTCCGTAGCAGTCTTCGTAGGTCAGCAACCAGTCTCGGTCGCCAGCCTTGAAGTGGTACTGGCGGTTGCCTTCACCCTCGTCGTGAAATCCGCGGTCCGCGGTGGGACTCAGGGTGTCGCGAAGGATTCCGAGGCGTTGCTCGTAGGGCAGCTCGCCCGCGGAAAGCTTGACGTACACATGGGACCTGGCGCGGCGAGAATCGAACCACGGCTCCGGCGGCGGCGGACCGAGCAACTGAACGTCGAGCCGCCCGCCGAAGTAGGCGCAGAGGAAGGCCACCGCGCCCAGGGGGTAGCGGCCTGAACCGGCCCGGGGGTTCCAGACCACGGTCGTCCAGTCTTCGGGTTCGCCTTCGGTGAGCCAGCACAGTGAGTCCCCGTTGCCGGTCCGGGCCCACTCCAGCACACCACTGGGCTCGGGCCACAGCGCGAAGGGCACCATTTCCGGGCAGTCGTCACGGAACGCCCCTGCCGTTCCGAGGAGATCGCGCGCGCTCACGACCAGCTCGCCGGGACTCAGCAGCGAGAGGTCGTCGAAGTTTCCCGCTCCATAGCGCGCGGCGAGCGCTTTGAATTCGGGCGGCAGTACGAGCCCGAGCTCTTTCTCGGCCGACTGCCAATCCCCGCCGGGATCGACCGGCTCCCCCGGCGGCGGTATCAGCTGGATCAGGTCTTCAAGGGTGCCCACGCAACGAGCTTATGGCGTGCAGGCGACCCACCTTCCCCGCATGACAAGTGACCCACGTCACTGGCATTGCTATTGACTGACCGTCGGTCAGTCGCCCTAAGGTAACCCTAACTCGACTATTGAAGGGGGTGCCGGTGGGACGCATCATGACGCTGGCGACCGGAGTCCGCCGCTATCTCGTGGCCGGCGTTCTCCTGCGCGTCGCGGTGACCTGTACCTATCTCGGCCAAGGACTGCTGCTCGCCCGGGTACTGGAGCAGATGCTGACCGGACACGGGATCGGCGAGCAGATCGGCCCGCTGGCCGGAGTCGCGGCGACCGCTCTGCTCCGTTTCGGGCTGACGTGGCTGGCGGAGATCGTCGGACAGCTCACCGCGGCCGCGACCAAACAGGAACTGAGGACCCGGGCGTTCGCGAAGCTGGCCGAACTCGGCCCAGGGCACACGTCCGGTGAACGCACCGGCGAGCTGAAAGGCGCGCTCGTCGAGGGCATCGAATCACTGGAGGCCTACTACGCCCGCTACGTGCCCTCGCTCGTCGCGGTCGCGGTGACACCACTGATCGTGCTGGCGATCCTGGTGGGATACGACCCGTGGTCCGCGGTGATCGTGGCGGCGTTCGTCGTCGCCGCGCTGCTCCTGCCCAAACTGTGGTCCCGGATGCTGAAGCGCCGCGGCGACGAGCTGATGACCGCGTATCTCGGGATGGGCGCGACCGTACTGGACACCTTGCAGGGGCTCGTCACGCTCAAGGCGTTCGGCGCGGCGGGACGGCGTCGCGAGGAACTCGCGCTCGTTTCGGACAAGCTGATCACCGGATGGAACCGGGTGATGGCGGTCGCGCTGGTCGCGCAGATGATCTACACCCTGGCGATCGTCGGCGGGGTCGCGGTGACGGTCGCTGTCGCGTCGGTCCGGGCGGCGGGCGGATCACTGGACGTCGGGGCGCTGTTCGTCGTCCTGGTGCTCTCCGGCGAAGCGCTGCGGGCGGTCGGCGTGCTGGCCACGTCGTTCCACGCCAGCTACGACGCCGCGAGCGCGGCCGACGTGCTGCACAAGCTGTTCGACCGGCGGCCACCCGCTCCGGAACGTCCGGGGGTCGTTCCGGCCGAAGGCCTGACCGCGTCGATCGGCTTCGAAGACGTGACCTTCGCCTACACGGCGGACGAGACCGTCCTCAGTGGACTCACCCTGCGCCTCTCGCCGGGAGAGACGGTCGCGGTCGTCGGCCCTTCGGGTGCCGGGAAATCCACCCTGGTCGCGTTGCTGCAACGGTTCGCGGATCCCGGTGCCGGGCGAGTGACGCTGGGCGGACACGATCTGCGCGACCTGCCACTCGACCAGATCCGGTCGATGATCGGGCTCGTCGCGCAGGACACCCATCTGTTCGGTGGCACCATCCGGGACAACATCGCCCTCGCGCGGCCGGGCGCCTCCGACGAGCAGATCACCGCCGCCGCCCGAGTCGCCGACATCCACGATTTCGTCACCGGGCTGCCGGACGGATACGCCACCGAGGTCGGGGAACGCGGGCTGCTGCTCTCCGGCGGGCAGCGGCAACGGGTCGCGATCGCCCGGGCGGTCCTGCTGGACGCCCCGATCCTGGTGCTGGACGAGGCCACCGCCAGCGTCGACGCCGCCACCGAGGCGTCGATCCAGGCGGCACTCGCCCGGCTGACCAAGGACCGCACGACGCTGGTGATCGCGCATCGGCTTTCCACCGTGCGCGACGCGGACCGCATCGTCGTGCTCGACTCGGGGGTGGTCCGCGAAACGGGAACCCACGACGAACTCCTCGCCCGGTCCGGGCGGTACGCCGATCTTCTTTCCGCACAAGGAGCCTCATGAACACCACCGTCGTCCAGGCCCCGCTTCGCACGACGCTGAACCGGGCACGGCAAGGGAAAGCCGCCTTGGTCCTCGCCCTGATCGGCGGCGTCGCCCAGCACGCCGGCGCCGTCGTCGCCGCGGCCGCCGGGGCCTGGCTGATCGCGACCGCCGTGACCGGCGCCGATCCCGGCGACCTTTCCCCCGGCCTGATCGTGCTCGGCGTCGCCGTGGTCGTCGCGGGTGCCGGGACTTGGGCGGCCGCGCAGTTCGGGCACGCCTTCGCCTTCCGTTACCAGGCCGGTTTGCGGCTGGCGCTCTACGACGGACTGGAACGCAGCGCTCCCCGGGAGTTGCAGGGAAGGCGCACCGGCGAGGTCGCGGCAGTCGCGATGGGTGACATCGAACAGCTCGAACTGTTCTTCGCGCATCTGCTCCCCGGTGTCCTCAACGCGGTGACCATCGGCGTGGCGAGTGTCGCCGCGCTGGCCGTGATCGACGTCCGGCTCGCGGCCGCGGCGGGAATCGGCATGCTGCTCACCAGCCTGGTGCCGATCATCGTGGCGCGCCGGACCGAACGCGACGGGCAGCGGCTTCGCGAGGAGATCGGCGGACTCAACGGTGACGTCGTCGACGGCGTGCAGGGAATCCGCGAGTTGCTGGCCTTCCGGCGGATCGACGCGTGGCAGGCGAAACTCACCGAACGCACGTCGGCGATCCGGCGCCACCAGCTCGCGCACGGACGCGCGGTGGGCTTCCAGAACGGTGTGACCGATCTGCTTTCCTCGGCCACCACGATCACCGTGCTGATCACGGCGGTCGTCCTGAGCGCGTCGGGCGGGATCTCGCTCGCGACCGCCACCGTCGCGGTCGGGCTCGTCATCGCCGCGGTCCGCCCGGTCACCGAAGTGGTCGAGATGGCGGGACAGCTTTCGCCCTTGCGCGCCAGTGCCCGCCGGGTGGTGGAGCTGATCGACCAGCCCGCCCAGGTTCCCGACTCCGCGACCGGCACACCGCGGGTGGACTCCCCCTCCGTGCGCTTCGACCACGTGTCGTTCTCCTACGAACCCGGTCGTCCCGTTCTCGACGACGTCTCCTTCGACGTTCCCGCCGGCTCGACGGTCGCGATCGTCGGGCATTCCGGCGCCGGCAAGTCGACCTGCGTCAATCTGCTGCTGCGGTTCTGGGACGTCGAACGAGGCGCCGTCACCCTCGGCGGCCATGATCTGCGGGATTTCCCGCTGGCGGGACTGCGGGAGCAGATCACCGTCATCCCCCAGGACGTCTACTTGTTCGACGCCACCATCGCCGACAATCTCCGGCTCGGACGCCCCGGCGCGACCCTCGACGAACTCGAAGCCGCCGCACGCGCCGCCAACGCTCACGGCTTCATCGAAGCGCTGCCCGAGGGATACGACACGAAGGCGGGTGAGCGCGGGCTGCGGCTTTCCGGCGGCCAGCGTCAGCGCCTCGCCATCGCCCGCGCGCTGGTCTCCCCGGCATCGGTGCTGGTCATGGACGAGGCCGCGTCGAACCTCGACACCGAGAACGAACGGGACATCCAGGCGGCGCTGCGGAATCTGCGGCGCGGGCACACCACGATCATCATCGCGCACCGGCTGTCCACGATCCGCGACGCCGACCGCATCGTCGTCCTCGACGCGGGCACCGTCGCCGAAACCGGCACCCACGAGGAGCTCTTGGCCCGAAGCGGTCGCTACGCCCGGCTCATCGCGGCTCAGCGTGACGGCGTCGTCCTAAGCTGAGGGCATGAAGAGCACGGCACCCAGGACCAAACCCTCGGACGAGCGCCGGACGGATCTGCTCGACGCGACCGAGGAACTGGTCCAGAAACAGGGAGCCGAACGGTTCACCGTCGAAGACGTCACCACGGGGGCGGGCGTCGCGAAGGGCACCTTCTATCTCCACTTCACGAGCAAGGGAGATCTGCTGGACGCGCTGCGAGACCGCTACGTACGGCGGTTCGCCGACGTCCAGCTCGCCGCCGCACGTTCGGAAGGCGGGGTCGCCGGAGTGCGGGCGTGGATGCGGGCGGGTGTCACGGAGTACCTCCGGGACATCCGCCTCCACGACGTCCTCTTCCACCCCACGGCGCGGGGCGAGCGGGACACGCCGAACACGGTCGTCGACACGTTCTCCGAGTTCCTCGCGGCGCTGGATTCGCCTCCCCCGGACCCGGAAGCGACGGCATTGATCTTGTACTCGGCGATGCACGGGGTGACCGAGTACATCGTGCACGCGCCCGAAATGAGTGATCGGTTGCTGGCGGGGCTGGACCGGCTCGTGGTTTCGGTACTGGGCTGACGCGCGACCGTTCGGGGTAACTTTCGTCCGAGTTGTACATACTTTCGTTGACTTCATACGAAAGTCCTCTTAGGTTCAGCGGCGTCACAGAGGTGCTCCGCCGCCGACCCGAGGGGCAACGATGCTTCCGTCTGTCCGCAAGCGCTTCAACCGGTCCATAATCGTCTCGTTGGCGCTGGTCACGGGCCTGTCAGGGCTGGTGACGGCTCCGGCCGCAGCGGCCGTCCCACCCCAGCAACCCGGTGTCACGCTCCGCACGTACGACCTGCAGCGCGAGATCACCAAGCTCTGCGCGATCAAGACCGGCCAGACCCCCAACGTCGACAAGCTCATGCCGACGATCAATTGGACGAGCACCGCCGACTTCGGGCTCGAAGAGCGGTTCGTCTCCGAGGTCATCGGGAACATCAACATCGCCACAGCGGGCCAGTACGAATTCCGGCTCACCAGTGACGACGGCTCCCGGCTCAGCGTCGACGGCCAGACGGTGATCAACCACGACGGCCTGCACGGAGCGACACCGGCGACCGGCTCGGTCCAGCTGAGCACCGGCTACCACGCGCTGCGGATCGACCATTTCGACAACACCAACGACCAGCAGGTCACCCTCGAATGGCGGCCACCGGGCGCGGGCGACTTCGCGCTCGTGCCGAATTCGGTGCTCAGCACCGACGCCGACGTCGTCCGGGTGACTTCGCCGGGACGCAAGGAGTGCGAGGGCGCCGCCGACTCGCCCGGTGACGGCCTGCCGCTGAACGCCGTGCACCCCGGCTTCACGCTGACGAACCTGCGTCCCGACGGGTTCCAGCCGCAGGTCACCGGGATGGACTGGCTGCCCGACGGGCGGCTCGCCATCGCCACCTGGGGCGGCTCCGACAAGGTCCTCGGCGAGGTCCACCTGCTGAGCAACGTCAGCGGGAACACCGACCCGAGCAAGGTCCGGACCAAGCGCGTCGCCAGCGGGCTGAAGGAACCGATGGGCGTCAAGTACGTCGACGGCAAGCTGTACGTGTCGGAGAAGACGCGGCTCGTCGAACTGAACGACACCAACGGCGACGGCGTGACCGACGACTACCGCACCGTCGCCACCTGGCCGTTCGGCGGCAACTTCCACGAGTTCGCGTTCGGCCTGCTGTACAAGGACGGTTTCTTCTACGCCAACCTTTCCGTGGCCATCAACTACGGCGGCGCCACGACCGATCCGCAGCCCGCCGCGAACCGCGGGACCACGATCAAGGTCGAGAAGGCCACCGGGAAGGTGTCCTACATCGCCGGTGGGCTGCGCACGCCGCACGGCATCGGCTGGGGACCGGAAGGCGACGTCTTCGTCACGGACAACCAGGGCGGCTGGCTGCCGGCGAACAAGCTCGTGCGGGTCAAGCAGGACCGCTTCTTCAACCACTACACCAATCCCCCGGGACCGTTCGACGCGAAGCCGGTCACCGCGCCGGTGTTGTGGTTGCCGCACAACGAGATCGCGAACTCGCCGAGCAATATGGTCATGCTCTCGCAGGGCCCCTTCGCCGGGCAGATGGTGTACGGCGACGTGACCTACGGCGGGCTCCAGCGAGCCTTCCTGGAGAAGGTCAACGGCGAGTACCAGGGCGCCGTCTTCCGGCTCACCCAAGGACTCGAATCGGGTGTCAGCCGGATCAGCCTCGGACCCGACGGCGCGATCTACACCGGCGGGATCGACGGCGGGGGCAACTGGGGCCAGCCCGGCAAGCTCGCTTACGGCCTCCAGAAGGTGACGCCCAACGGCACCAACGCTTTCGACATCCGCGCGATGCGGGCCGTCGCCGGCGGCTTCGAACTCGAATACACCCAGCCGCTGTCGGCCGCGACCGCGCAGAACCTCGCGGCGAAATACCAGGCACAGCAGTGGCGCTACCAGCCCACTCCCGCATACGGCGGCCCGAAGATCGACGAGCAGACCCTGTCCGTGACCTCCGCGAGCCTGTCGCCCGACCGCAAGAAGGTCACGCTGCAGGTGGCGGGGCTGAAGGCGGGGCACGTCGTGCACGTCCGGTCCCCGCGGCCGTTCGCCTCGGAGTCCGGTGCGGCGCTGTGGAGCACGGAGGCCTGGTACACGCTGAACTCCTTGGTCGGCGGGCCGCCGGCGAGCACGACCTACGAGGCCGAGCGGGCCGCGGTGAGCGGTGGCGCCGCGACGAACACGAACCACAAGGGCTACACCGGCACCGGATTCGTCGACGGCTACTGGAACCAGGGCGCCGCGACGAGTTTCACCGTGAACGCGCCCAAGACCGGTGCCTACAACGCCGCGCTGCGGTACTCGAACGGCCCGGATCCCGCTCCCGGGACCAAATCCGTGACCGTCTACGTCAACGGCGCCAAGGTGAAACAGGTCAGGCTCGCCAGTACGGGCAACTGGGACACGTGGAACACGCAGCCCGACACGCTCAACCTCAAAGCCGGGTCGAACACGATCTCCTACCGGTACGACACCGGCGACGGGGGCAACGTCAACCTCGACAACCTCACGGTCACCGAGTCCCAGCGCGTCCAGCTGTTCAAGGGAACCGACCTGAACGCCTGGGAGAAACGCGCGGGCGGGGCCGCGACCTGGCCGGTGTCCGGTGGCGCGATGGAGTCGAACGGCGGCGACATCCGCACGAAGCAGCAGTTCGGCGATTTCCGGCTGCACGCCGAGTGGAACGAGCCGAACTATCCGCCGGAGGTCACCGGGCAGCAGAGGGGGAACAGCGGGATCTACCTCCAGGAACGCTACGAACTGCAGGTGCTGGAATCGTTCGGGGACACCACTCTCGCCAACAACGAGGCGGGCGCGATCTACTCGAAGCGGGCGCCTGACCGGAACATGGCGACAGCGCCCGGCACCTGGCAGACCTACGACGTCACCTTCCGCGCCGCGCGGTTCGACGGCGCCGGGAACAAGACCGACAACGCCCGCGTGACCGTGGTCTGGAACGGTGTCGTGGTCCACAACGACGTGGAGATCGACGGCGGTACCGGCGACAGCAACCCGGAGAACGCCGGGCCCGGCGCGATCCGGCTCCAGGATCACGGGGATCCCGGCGAGAACCCGCGGTTCCGCAACATCTGGATCGAACCGATCGGCTAGGTGGCGTGGTCCGTGAAGGCCTCAAGGAGGCCTTCACGGACTTCCGTCGCGGGGGGTCAGCGGCGGCACGGACCGCGGTCCACGCCGCCCGGCGTCTGGCCCGCGGTGACCGGAACCGGGGTGGCGGAAGCGAAATCGGCCGCGTCGCGGTGCCAGCACTCGGCGTCGGTGTAGTACTTGATCTTGACGTTCTGGGTGGTGAGGCCGTTGACGACGTACTGCCCGTTCGAGTCCGAATTCGTCGAGTCGAGGATGTCGCCGGTCCGGGCGTTGTAGGCGTAGACGTAGCCGAAGGCCGGTTTCCCGTCCTTGCCGAGGATCCGCCCGCTGACCGCGCCGTTCGGCACGAGCGCGGCGTTCTCGGTCACCGTGGCGTTCGGCCGCACCCGCACCGGGCGGGCGGCGAACCGGTCGGCGGCGTCCCCGGACCACTGCCACGCGTAGTCGCCCCGGGAGGACGCGAACTCGAGGGGCCAGTCGTACGGGCCGAGGCCCTTGATCGTGTAGGTCCCGCCGTTCCGGCTGCAGTTCACGTCGAAGCGGAAGCCGATGCGGGGATCGACAGCGTACGGGTACACGCAGACGCCGTTGACCGGGGCGCCCGTGGCCCGGTCGGTGACCGTGCCGGTGATCGTCCCCGCCGGGTCCATCTTGATGTCCGCCGTCGAGACGACCTTGCCGAGTTCGGCGGTGACGACGCGGGCGCGCCCGATGTCGCCGGTGCCGCCGTTCTGGCCCGCCCACTGCATGCCGTAGCGCTCGTCCAGCGGCTTGACCAGCAGCTTGTACGCGCCGGGCTCGATCGGCCCGATCACCAGCCGGCCCTTCTCGTCACTGCAGTAATACCGGTAGTCGGCGTCGAGGACCCCGACGATCGGAAGGGCGTAGGTGTCGACGCAGATGTCCTCCAGCGGAGCCTTCGTCTTCGCGTCCCGCACGGTGGTCACGATCGAAGCGGCGGGTTTCATCGACGCCCGGAAGTCGGTCGTCTGCCCCGGAGTCAGCTCGACCCGCTGCGAGTTGACCGGATAGTACGAACCGTCCGGCCCCCAGACACTCAGCGTGTAGTAGCCGAACGGCGGCAAGTCCTCGTAGACCATGACGCCGTCGGCGCCCGCGCACTTCCGCGACTGCGGCGGGTGCCCCTGTTCGAACTGTGAGCACGCACCCGCGACGGGCGCGCCGGTCTTCTCGTCCGTCGCGATCACTCGAAGCTTCCCGAACGGTGCGATCGCCTCGTCGACGACGGCCACCTGGTCGTCGGTGACGGCGAACGTGTCCGCCTCCGGGAAGCTCGCCTTCTGCCGGATCCATTGCGTGCGGTCGCCGAACGTGATCACCATCGTGTAGGTGTCGGCGGTGACGCCGCTGAACGAGTACGTACCGTCCGCCCCGGCGAGGACCGTCGACCACCACCGCTGGTTCTGATCGGTGAGGCTCACCGACGCACCGGCGGCGGGCTTGCCCTGATCGGTGATCAGCCCGCGGACCGTGGAGTTTCCTTGCCGCAGCGCGAAGTCCAGGCCGTGCGGCAGGTCCACCACCTCGGCGGCCAGCGCGCTTCCCTTGTTGTACGACCAAAGCTCGGCGTATCCGGCCGCGGTCGCGCGGGCCTTGTACTTGCCGGGGACGACGTCCGCGATCTCGTAGCGGCCGTCCGGGCCCGCGCACCCCGAGCCGGTTTCCTTCAGGTCCAGGTCGAACAGCGTGACGCACGCTCCGGCCACCGGCTCTCCGGTCCCCGCGGCCTTGACCACACCGGACACGACCCCCTCGTCGGCCGCCGCCGGACCGGCCGTGAGCAACGCGGCGATCGGTATGACGGCGGCCAGCACCCATGATCTCTTCATCGGAAGCTCCCCTCAGTGTCGCGTCAACGATGACGGCGGGGATCCACCGGTGTCTGCGTCACCTGACACACACCGGCGACCGAGGGGTCCGCGACGCCATGACTCCCGCTAGCGGCCGCCGAGGTTGTACGCGACGACGGCGCGCAACATCTGCCGGAACCGGTCCTGGTCCTTGTGCGCCAACGGGGCCAGCACCTCGGCTTCGGCGGACAGGATCGCGGCCTTGGTCGTTTCCAGCAGCTTCCGCCCGGCCTCGGTCCCCTGGATCAGTTTGTTGCGCCTGTCGTCCGGATCCACCACGCGTTCCACCAGCCCGGCGGCCACCAGGTCGTCGACCAGGTACACCATCACGGTGCGGTCGACGTCCAATTGCCTGCCCAGCTGCGCCTGGTTCCGCGCGCTCCCGTGCACCGCGCCGCACAGCGCCTGGTAGCCACGCATGCCGTGCGGGATCCCGGAAACCGCGTTCGCCAGTGCGGTTCCGTGTGCCCGGCACACCTGCGCGAGGAGCCAGCCGAGGTTGTCATCCAGCCCTTGCGGGAGCACGTCGATCGACCTCCTTCGCGAAGCTCAGGCGACCCGGAGCGGCTGATCCGCCGCGTCCATCGCGAGGACTTCACGCGCGACGAGCACCCCGCCGACGAACGCCACCGGCATCACGATCAACGCGGCGAACGGGATCAAGCACAGCAGCGAGGCGGGAAGACCGAGCCCCAGTGCGAGCGCGCGGCGCCGGCGCAGCAGCGGGCGCCGCTGCTTCAGGCCCATCCCACGGCGGTAGAACGGCACGGCGATCAGTTCCAGCGCCAGGAACCACGCCGTGACCAGGGCCAGCAGAACCGGGACGACGGTCTGCCCCACCACCGGGATGAAGCCCGCGAACATGAGCGGGATCGTGAACAGCAGCGAACGCAGCACCAGCGCCAGCCCGTCCTTCAGGCCCATCACCAGCAAACGCCACCACGACAGCTCGACGGCGCCGGGCACTCCGCCCAGGTCGTCTTCGACCTTCTCCGCGATGTGCTCGTAAAATGGCCCGCCGACGGCGATCGTGAGCGCGGTGAAACCGATCAGGCAGATCGCCAGTACCGCGCCGAACACCCCGATCCCGACGGCCACCCGGATCAGCACCTGCCATCGCGGCGACCACTCGTCGGCGAAAGGAGTGAGCACCAGCGAGAGATCGTCGATCCAGAACGCCAGGGCGACGACCCCGCCGAGCAGCAGCAGCGTGGTCAGCACCGCGGGCAGGGCCCCGATCAGCAACAGCTTCGGCGACCGCAGCAGGATGCCCAGGCCTTGCCAGAACATCCCGAACCCCTTGAAGAAATCCCGCATCGGACATTTCTACCAGTGCGGCCTCAGCCTGCCATGAGCCGCTGTCCCGGGTTGAGCAGGTTCCCCGGCGCGTACCGGGCTTTCGCGTCGGCGAGCTTCGGCCACTCAGGACCGAAATGCTCGCGCCAGTCCTCGGTGGTCATCGGCAGCGTGTTCGACGGGTAGACCTTTCCGCCCAGGCCCCGCGCCCTCCGGTGAAGGTCCACATTGAGCTCGATCAAGCGCGCGTTGTGCAGCGGGTCGTCCGGAGAGCCGGTGCGAAGCGGGGAGAAGAGCCAGGAGAACTCACCCGGCGGCACGCGGAGCAGAGGCGTCTTCAGCCGGTCGTTCCGCACCGGGTAGAGCAGGATCAGCCCAGTCGCGCCCAACTCGGCTTCGCCGGTGGCGGCGAGTGTTTCGGCGACGACCTCCTCGACGGCGCCGTCGGTGAGGAAGACGTTCAGCCAGACATGCGGACGGAACCAGTCTCCTTCCGCCCGCAGCGCCGCCTCTCCGTCGGCCATCCGGTTCAGGAAGTCGAAGTACGTCGTGTCCTCGTCTTCGGACTCGCCGAACTCGAGTGAATCCAGCAGCGCGGCTTCGTCCGGGCCGTCGGCCGGGGTGTAGTAGGCGACCGCCTCCAGCATGTACCGCCAGCCACCGTCCACGGGGATCAGCTGGCCTTCCACGTAGTCGAAACGACCGTCTCCGACGACGGCGCGCTGATCCGCCAGGAACGCCGGAAGTGAGTCGTAGTAAAGCTTCCAGCGCCTGGCCCTCGCCGGAGCCGGGATCAGCCGCAGGGTCGCGCGGGTGATCACACCGCATTGGCCGAGGCCGCCGAGAACGGCGTCGAACAGTTCCCGGTCGGTGTCCCGGGAGCAGGTGAGCACCTCGCCCGTGCCGGTGACGACCTCCAGTTCCGCCACGCAGTCGGTCTGGGTGCCGTGGTGATGGGTCGCGCCGCCGATCCCGCCGACCACCAGCGTGCCGGCGACGGTCAGGTCGAGGTAGTCGGTGAGCACCGGCGGGGTCAGCCCGTAGGGCAAGGTCGTTTCCAGGACTTCGCGCCAGCAAGCACCTGCGTCCACCGACACCAGATCACCGGTGACCACCCGGCGCGGTGGCAGCGCGGTCATGTCCAGCACGATCCCGCCCTCGACCTGTCCCTGGCCGTACGGTGAATGACCCGCTCCACGAGCCGCGACCGGCAGGCCGCGCGCCGCGGCGAACCTGAGCACCACGGCCACATCGGTCACCGAAGCGGGCCTCACCACCAGGCCCGGCCTGGCGTGGATCAGATTCCCCCAGTCCCGCCCCGCGGCGGACAGGGCCGCTTCTCCGGTGAGGATCTCTCCGGCGATGGCGGGCAGGATCTCGTCGGTCATGATCACACGCTACCGACGCGGGCGGACATAGGCGATTTTCACCGACGCGAACACCGTGGTCCCGCTGCGAGGTTGGTGTCGTGACGAACCGAGCGGACACCACGACCCCGACGCGCCTGGCCCGCGGCACCGTGCTCGCCGCGGCGCCGCTGACCATCATGGCCGCGGCGATCATCGCGCCCAGCCTGCCCGAAATGCGCGAGGTCTTCTCCGGTACGCCCGGTTCCGGCCTTCTGGTGCGGCTGGCGCTGACCGTGACCTCGCTCGCGATCGCGATCAGCGCGCCCCTGTCCGGCATCGTCGCCGACCGCGTCGGACGCCGCCCGTTGCTCCTGGCCGGGCTCGGGCTCTACGCGGTCGCCGGTACGGCCGGGTTCTTCGTGGACGATCTCTACCTGCTGCTGGTCACCCGCGCCGGGCTGGGGATCGCCGTCGGCGGGATCATGACCTCGATCAGCACGCTGATCACCGACTGGTTCTCCGGTCCGGGCCGCGCTTCGTTCCTCGGGCTCCAGCAGGCGTTCGCGAGTCTGGGCGGCGTCGTCTTCCTGCCGCTGGCCGGGCTGCTGGCCACGGTGAGCTGGCAAGCGCCGTTCTGGGTCTACTCGGTCTCGGCGATCGTGGCCGTCTTCGCGATCTTCTCCCTGCGGGAACCGAGACGGGACGAACCGGCGGCCGGCACGCGTGAGCGGACCCGCCTGCCCGGGCGCATCGTCGGCGTGTACGTCCTGGCGCTGGTCGCGACGCTGATCTTCTACATGGCGCCGACGCAGTTGCCGTTCCTGCTCGAAGGTTTCGGCAGCGGCCCCGCCGTCATCGGCGCCGTGGTCGCCGGGAGCACGCTCACCAGCGTCGTCGGTGCGCTGGTCTTTCCCCGCCTGCGCAAGCGACTGAGCGCCACGGCGATCACCACGGCCAGCGTCGCGCTCCTGGGCGTGGGCTGGCTGGTGATCGGCGCGGCGGGCACCGTCGCCCAGATCGTGGCCGGGTTGCTCGTCGGCGGGTTCGGTGTCGGTCTCGTCGTCCCGAATCTCAATCTGCGCCTGGCCGAGTTCGCCCATCCCGCGCAGCGCGGCCGGGTGCTCAGCGGCCTGGTCACCGGGATCTTCCTCGGGCAGTTCCTGTCCCCGCTCGTCGTCCAGCCACTCGTCCAGGGCATCGGCATCGCCGACGCCTTCACCTGGACGGGCATCGCCTTGGGAGCCGGCGCGGCGGTCGCCGCCGTCGGCTTCCGGTCAACCGGAAACAACCGAAAGGAAACACGATGATCTACCACGGCAACCGTTTCACCCTGCGGCCCGAAGCCTCCCCGGAGCAGATCGAGGAAGCCTTGGAGAGCCTCCGCAACCAGGGCCGGGTCATCCCGTCGGTGAAGTCGTTCGTCGTCGGCCGCGATTTCGGCGGCGACTACGAATGGGGCGCCGTCTTCGCGATCGAAGACCTCGACGGCTACTGGGAGTACCTCATGCACCCGGCGCACCGGAACACCGACCGGGTCGGGCTGCCGCTGGTCGACAAGTTCGTCTCCTTCGACATCACCGACGACGCGGACCCCGAGATGGGCACGAAGATCGCCGAACTCCACCAGCGGCGCTACGACAACGACGCCGAACTGACCAAGCTGGTCTCCGATCTCGGCGAGTACTCCGGCAGCGCCGCGCCCGGAAAGCACGGTTCCTGACCGTGGTCAGGACACCGTGAACGAGCTCAGCACGGCGAGGTGGTCGGACGGCCAGCTCGTCCCGCCACCGAACGTGCGCGTGCTCTCGGGTGTGATCGATCCGCCGCGGTAGAAGACGAAGTCGATCCGGTCCTGCGGTTCCGGCCTGCCCTGGTTGTCCTTGACCACCGGGGACCAGGTGTCGCCCGGGTCCGCGACGGGGTCGGGCCGCAGCTTCCGGTACGAGTCGGTGAAACCGCGCGAGGTGAACGCCTTCGTGGTCGGCCAGGCCACCTCGTAGCCGCAGTGCCGTGACTTGGCGGCCGCGGTCCAGTCCTGATGGGACGGGCTGTTCAGATCGCCCGCGACGATGCCGGGGCTGCTGCCCGTCCACTCGGCGATCTGCTCGGCCTGGCGGCGGCGATTCGTCTCGTCGGCGAGGATCGTGCTGACGCTGTCCTTGTCGAAGCACGCGTTGTACGGGCCGTATTTCGTGTAGTCCAGGTGGATCGCGTAGACCCAGACACCGGCGATCTTCGCTGTGATGGCCCGCGCGCCCGTGTCGTTCCAGGACTTCCAATCGGTGTCCTGGATCGGCAGGGCGCTGATCACGTCGATGTCCCAGCCGGGTTCGGTGTGCTGCCAGCCCAGCGCGTCGGCGATGGCTTCGGTGGCGCCACCGCCGGTCTCCGAAAGCGCCACCACGTTCGCACCCGAGGCGCGGATCTGGTTCACCACCGAACCGATCCCGCCGTGCGAGCCCCGCATCCAGATGTTGAAGCTCAGCACGGTCAGGTTCGTTGCCGCGGCGGCCGGGGTGGCGACACCGGCCATCGTGAGCAGGAGGACGGCGAGGACGCCGGCGAGGCGGCGTTTGGCGGAGGTCACGGGATCTCGGTCTACCGGTGGGACGCGGGAAAAGTCCAGCCGTCAGGCGAGTGTTCAACGGCGGGCCAGGCGCCGGACACCTCAGCCGTCGCCGGCGAGCGAGCCGCTGCCCTTGGGACCGGTCACTATGACGCGGCTGCTCACCGCGGTCCCGAACGGCACGATCGTGACCTGCCACGTCTGCGGTGACCCGACGTCGATCGTGCTCGTCGCCCTTTCGACCAGGGGCGGGACACGGTCGACGGGCAGGGCACGGAGGTCGAAGCGCGGCACCTGGGCGCCCGTCGGCGCGAAGACCACGGTCAGCCGTCGCTCCTCGACGACCACGGTGATCACCTGGGAGACGTCCGTGGCCTGCGCCAGCGCGTCGATCGCCCGGCGTAACTCCCCCTCGCCCAGCAGAGACCTGTCGACGTTCACGGTCGCGGATCCCGACGAGGAAGTGGTCACGCTGGACTGCGGCTCTTCAGTGCGCTCAGGCGTTTCCGGTGCGAACAGTTCGGCGCGGAACAGGAAGAGCACGAGCGCCGCGCCGAGCAGCAGCCCGAGGAACGCGAGCGCGCCGAACAGGCAGCCCTCCGGTGGTTCCTGGACCAGGCTGGACTCCGGAGCGGACTCGATCACGGCACCGGCCACGCGGCGCTCCCATTCCGGTGACAGCCGCTCCGCGATCCGCGCCTTCCATGGCCGGTCCGGCGGGTACCGGACGACGAGGATCCCGCCCGGCCGATAGTCCGGGAGGTCGACCAGGTTGACGCCGTGGGTGATCTTCACGCGATGCGTCGCCGCGCCGTCGGGCGCGACGGTGAGGTCGAAATCGACCGGGATGTCCCCCGTCTCGGTGCCGCCCGCCCGGAGGCTTTCGATCTTCGCGAGCGCGACCACCGGGGCCGTCCGCGCCTCGCGAGCGCGTCGCGGTGCCCCGGCGAGGTAGCGCAGGATTCCGTAGACGACCGGGAGTCCCACGCCGGTGATGATCAGCGGGCCGTACTCGATGATGATCCCCACGACGAAGGCGCACAGGGTCGTTCCGACGACGATTCCCGTCAGGAACCCGCGGGCGAGAGCGACCGGTCCTGCCACAGCCGACATGAACGTATCTCCAGACTTTCGGGGTGGGGCTCAGCTCGCGGGCAGCCAGTCACCGAGGGCGGGATGGCGCCGCAGCGCCACGAAGATCTTCTTATCGTCTGAAGGTGAAGCCGGGTCGAACAGCACTTCGGCGGCCGAGATGGTGGTTTCCCGGGTTCGGCGGGTGACCCGGTGCCGGACGCCCGCGAGGTCAAGGAACGACACCGTCACGTTCGCGCCCACGACCCGGGTACCCGACTCGTCTCCCGCCAGGCGCAGCTTCACTTCGACGATTTCGGCGGGTGTCCGGCGCCCGTGTCGCAGCAGCCGGTCCCTGGTCCGGACCATCCCGGCGTACCGGCGCGAAACCTGGACCGCGTACCACGAGACCAGCGCCGTCAGGACGAACAGGAGCGCGGGCACCCACCGGTCGGCGTAGTACATCAGCCACGCCAGGAACCCCCACTTTTCGTCTTCGTGGAAGACCGGGTCGACAGCGGTGCCGACAGCGAGCGGCGGAAGCCACCCTCGCGACGAAACCCAGACGCCGGCCGTACCGGCCGCGAAGACCAGCACGGCCGGGAACACCGGTCCCGACGGCCGTCCTTGGTAGCGCCGCACGGCTGCCCCGGTGAGACTGCCTGCCGCGAGGCAACCGAGAAAGCCGAAGGTCCCCCACACGGGACCGTACGGAGGTTCGGCGTCGCCACGGTCGTCGAAGACGCTGTCGATCGCCATGGTCCGGAGCTGCTCAAGGAGGTCTCCGAAGCCGTGTCCGGCCAGGAAACCGCAGGCCAGGCTGACGACCGAAGCCAGGATCCCACCCACGAGGAGGCGGCGGTCTCCCCGCAGGCGCTCGACGCGGTCGTGCCGGGCCCGCTCCGGGTCCACTGTGTTCATGACGCTCACCTCCGTCCGGCTCGCGTCCAGCTTCCGGTGCGCCCGGCGCTACCGAACCCACGTTTTGATTCCTAATTGCATTAGGCAAGTACAGAATGGACTATGGTAACGTCGTCGTCATGGCACGAGCGGGACTGAGCACGGAGCGCGTGATCCAGGCGGGCGCGGAGATGGCCGACGAGGTCGGCTTCGAGCAGGTGACACCGACGGAGCTGGCGAAGCGGTGCGGCGTCAAGACCGCGAGCCTGTACTCGCACGTGAAGAACGCCCACGAGCTGAAGACCGGGATCGCCCTGCTGGCCTTGGCGGAGCTCGCCGAACTCGCCGCCGGCGCGGTGGCGGGCCTGGCGGGCAAGGACGCGCTGATCGCCTTGGCGAACGTCCATCGCGACTACGCCCTCGCGCATCCCGGCAGATTCGCCGCCGCGAGGTTCCGGCTCGCGCCCGAGCAGGCCGCCACCAGCGCCGGCGTCCGGCACGCCGAAATGATGCGCGCGATCCTGCGCGGCTACGACCTGGCCGAACCACATCAGACGCACGCGGTCCGGCTGCTGGGCAGTGTCTTCAGCGGCTTTGTCGGACTGGAGGCCGCCGGCGGCTTCAGCCACAGCACCCCCGGCTCACCGGAGAGCTGGTCCGAAATCCTCGACGCGCTCGACGTCCTGCTGCGCGCCTGGCCCCGAAGGAAATGACAGAGGAAATGCTCACGACCCCGATCACCGCCGCCCTCGTCCGGGGCGCCCTGGACCTCGAACACACCGAACGCGGCGTCCTCCCCCACCGGCTTCCCCCGCAGGCCAGGCAGCAGATCCCCGACGGACAGCTGGCCATGACCGAAGCGCAGCCCTCCGGCGTGCGGCTGGTCTTCCGCACCGCGGCGACGGTCGTCGAACTCGACATCATCGCCACCAAGCGGGTCTACCTCGGCGCGCCGCCCAGGCCCGACGGCGTCTACGAACTGCTCGTCGACGGCCGGCTCGCGGGGCGGGCGAGCGTGACCGAAGGCGACACGCTCACCATCGACATGTCCACCGGCTCCGCCGAGTCCAGGCCCGGCCCCGTGCGCACCCTGCGCTTCACCGGCCTGCCAGGCGAGGACAAGGACGTCGAGATTTGGCTGCCGCACGACGAAGCCACGCGGCTGGTCGCCTTGCGCACCGACGCGACAGTCCACAGTGCACAGTCGAGCGGCCGCCGTACTTGGCTTCACCACGGCAGTTCCATCAGTCACGGTTCCAATGCGGCGACCCCGACCGGGACCTGGCCCGCCACGGCCGCGGCCCTCGCCGGAGTCGACCTGATCAACCTGGGCTTCGGCGGCAGCGCGTTGCTCGACCCGTTCACCGCCCGCGCGATGCGGGACACCGCCGCCGACCTGATCAGCGTCAAGATCGGCATCAACCTCGTCAACTCGGACGGGATGCGGCTGCGCGTGTTCGGCCCGGCCGTGCACGGTTTCCTGGACACCATCCGGGACGGGCATCCCACCACGCCGTTGCTGGTCGTCTCGCCGATCCTCTGCCCCATCCACGAGCACACCCCCGGCCCCTGCGCGTTCGACCCGGACGGCCTGCGCGAAGGGAAAGTGCTGTTCACGGCCACCGGCGATCCCACGGAGGTCAAGGCGGGGAAGCTCACGCTCACGACGATCCGCGGCGAGCTCGCCCGCATCGTCAAGGAGCGGAGCGCGACCGACCCGAACCTGAGCTACCTCGACGGCCTCGACCTGTACGGCGAAGCGGATCATGCCGAGCTGCCGCTGCCCGACCGCCTCCACCCGGACGCGGCCACGCACCGGCTCATGGGTGAGCGCTTCGCGAGGCTCGCCTTCGGAGGTACGTGGGCTTCGTGAGTGGCTAGGCCAGGCGTATGAACCCGACCGTGCCGAACTCCGTTTGCAGTGCGCGAATACATCGGTAGGCCGAACGGCGGGATACCTATCTTTCTTCCTGTCCAACGAAAGTCGGTATCCGCCGTCGGCGGCGCGGACCACCATGATCGGCACCGGATCATCGGTGCCGGGCCACCTTGGCCGTGCCCGGCGACCCCACTGTGTCCAGTGCGGCCACCCCTCGCGCTGGATCCTCCCTCGCGAAAGTGAGTCACCGGTATGCGCCCAAACCCCTTAGCCCGTACCGCCACCACCCTGGTGGCCGCGGCCGCGGTCATCGGCTTCCTGGCCCCGTCGACGGCCACCGCCATGACGATCGAGGGCTACTCGCCCACCGTGCAGCAAGAGGCCGTGACGTCCCTCGCGTCGGACGCCGGGATCAGCCAGGCCGCCGCCGTCGAGTTCCTCCGGACGCAGACGGCCAGCGTCGAAACGCTCCAGAAGGTCACCTCGTCTCTCGGCGACCGTGCCGCCGACGGCTACCTCGACGACGCCGCCAAGCCGGTCGTGAACGTGCTCGACCAGGCCGCGGCGGACCAGGTCACCGCGAGCGGCGCGCAGGCCCGCGTGGTCAAGTACTCCAGCGCGGCGCTGGCGGGCGCGCAGAACGCCTTGCAGGCGTTGCCGACGGTCGCGCACACGTCGATCGGCGTCGACCCGAAGGCCAATCAGATCGTGCTGACGGTGTCCGACGCGGCCAAGGGCTCCGAAGCCCTCGTGAAGGCCGCGAAGGCGCTCGGTGACAAGGTCCGGGTGGAGCGGACCACCGGCGAGATGCACACCGCGATCTACAACGGTGAGGCCATCACCGGCGGCGGCACGCGCTGCTCGGTCGGGTTCAACACCAACAAGGGCGGCCAGAACTACATCCTCGACGCCGGCCACTGCACCCGCGCGGTGTCGCAGTGGAACGTCGGACCGTCGCAGGGCGCGAGCTTCCCGAACAACGACTACGGCCTGATCCGCAACACCAGCGGTAGCGGCCCCGGCGCGGTCACCCTGTGGAACGGCTCCACCCAGCGGATCGCCTCCGCCGGCTCCGCCACCGTCGGACAGCGGATCAGCAAGAGCGGCAGCACCACGCGCCTCACCTCGGGCTCGGTGCAGCGGCTGAACGTCACGGTGAACTACTCCGAAGGCTCGGTGTACCAGCTGATCCAGACCAGCGCGCTGGTCAACCCCGGTGACTCGGGCGGCTGCCTGTTCGCCGGCAGCGTCGGCCTGGGCATCACCTCGGGCAAGGGCAGCGGGACCTCGTACTTCCAGCCAATCGGCGAGGCCATGAGCGCCTACGGCGTCGCGCTCAACCAGTAGTTCCTCCCCGAGCCGGGTTCCGGTCACTCCGACCGGGACCCGGCTTCGGCCTGCGCGTGGAAGTGCTCGACAGCGTGGTCGCGAAAGCGCTGGGCGGCGACGGAAAGATAGGTGTCCTCGCGCCAAGCGACGCTGAGTACGCGCCGGCACTCGGGGTCGTCGACCTCCAGCCAGGCCACCGTCGTGCTCGTGTCCGCCCGAAGCCCCAGAGAAGGCACGAACGCGACGCCGAGACCCGCGTCGATGAGCTGGAAGAGCACCGCGGCTTCGTCGCCCTCGCAGACGATGTGCAGGTCGAGACCCGCCTTCGTGAAGAGGCGCTCGACAAGCGCTCGCTGCCAGTAACCGGGCCGGGTGGTGAGGAACGGCTCGCCCGCGAGATCCGCGAGTGCGACGCGGCCGCGTCCGGCGAGCCGGTGACCGGCCGGAACACAGAGCATCACCCGTTCGTCGAGCAGCACACGACTCCGGATGTCGTCGCCGGACAAGGGTTGCGACGTGACGCACAGGTCGACGTCGCCGGATCGCAGCTTCTCCGACATCCCCTCCGCCGAAGACTGGGACAGCCGCAGGTCCACCAGCGGATGAGCCGGAACGAAGGTGCGAAGCGGTTCAGTGAGAGCGAGCAGGCTTTCCGCCGCGACAGTGACGATGCCGCGCTCCAGCCCGGCGGCGTCGTCGAGTTCCTGACGGGCGTCGTCGAGTTCGGCCAGCGCGCGGTCCACGCGGCGGAGGAACGCGGCGCCGAACCTGTTGAGCCGGATCCGGCGGCCGTGCCGGTCGAACAGGGGTACGCCGAGATCGTGCTCCAGCCTGGCCAAGGTCCGGCTGAGCGAGGGCTGCGCGACCCGCAGTTTCTCGGCGGCGCGGCCGACGTGTTCGAGCCGGGCGACCGTCTGGAAGTACCGCAGGGCCAGGAGATCCACCACTGATACCTCACTTGTTATGAACAGATAACCGAACTTGTCTTGGACAGCATAAGACGTCGGCTCTTACGTTCGATCACGTGAGTGAAACCCTGACCAGCCCGAGCCGGAAGGCGAACGGGACGCTGGTGGTGAACCGGGTGCTCGTGAGCATCCACGCCGTCGCGATCATCGGCCAGCCGGTGTTCGCCGGCGGTTACCTCGGCGGCGCCTACGACATGCTGTCGCTGCATCACGTGGGTGCCGACGCCGTGTCGTTCGTGGCGTACGCGCAGCTCTTCGCGGCGCTGGCCCTCTGGCTGGTGCGCGGGCCGCGCTGGCTGTTCTGGGTCAGCCTGCTGCTCGCGGCGGGTGAGACCGCGCAGTACTTCGCCGGGCTGGCGGGCGCGCTCGATCTGCACATCCCCCTCGGCGTCGCCCTGGTCACCGGCATGGTGCTGACGACCGTCGCCGTCTGGCGGCCACAGACCTGGCGGGCGAGCCGATGAGCCGCAAGCTGCCTCGCAGGACGTTCTTCGGGCTCGCCGGCGGGGCCGGGGTCCTCGTCGCCGCCGGAATCGCGGCACCCCGGCTGATCGCGCAGGGTTCCCCCGGGACCGGCGAACTGCTGCGCAGCGGACTCCCGTTGCCGCCGCCGTTCCAAGTGCCACTGCCGATCCCGCCGGTCCTGCGTCCACAAAGGACGGCCGACGCCGATCACTACACGATCACCCAGCGCGCGTCGACGGCGGAGATCCTGCCCGGTGTCCGAACGCCGATCTGGGGCTACGACGGGATCTTCCCCGGCCCGACGATCGAGTCCCGGCGGGACCGGACGGTGGTGGCGCACCACCGCAACGAACTCCCGGTGCCGACCGTGGTCCACCTGCACGGCGGGCACACGCCCGCCGAATCCGACGGCTACCCGACCGACCTCGTCCTGCCGAAGTCCGGCTGGGACGCCGGGCACACCGGCCATGGCATGGTCGACGCCCGCGCCCGGATCTCCGACGGCGAGCGCGACTACGTCTTCCCGTTGCGGCAACGGGCCGCGACGCTGTGGTACCACGACCACCGCATGGACTTCACCGGCCCGGCCGTGTACCGGGGGCTGGCGGGTTTCCACCTGATCCGCGACGGCGAGGAAGACGCCCTCGGGCTCCCGTCCGGCGAGCGTGAACTGCCGCTGATGATCGCCGACCGCTCCTTCGACGAGCATGGCGCCTTCGCCTATCCCTCGCTCGACCGGACGCTGCGGACCACTCCGGGCGTGGAAAGTGCTTACGTGGAGGGCGTTTTCGGTGACGTCATCCTCGTCAACGGCGCGCCGTGGCCCGTCCACGAAGTCGCGGCGGTGCGGCATCGGCTGCGCTTCCTGAACGGCTCCAATGCCCGCCGTTACGACCTGGCGCTCGATCCGCCGCCGCCCGGCGGGGGCGGTTTCGTCCAGATCGGCGCGGACCAAGGCCTCCTCGACGCACCGCGCGCACACGACCATCTCCCCATCGCCCCCGCGGAACGGTACGACGTCGTCGTCGACTTCGGCCGGTACCCGGTCGGCACCGAGGTCACCCTCGTGAACCGGCTCGGCACCGGCTCGACCGCCCAGGTCATGCGGTTCGTCGTCGCCCGACGCGCACCGGACGAAAGCCGGGTTCCCGCGAAGCTCGCGGAAATCCCGCCGCTCCCCCGGGAACAGGCCACGACCACGCGTGACTTCTCGTTCCGCGCGGGCACCGTCCACGGTCGCGCGGGCTGGGTGATCGGCGGGGAACCGTTCTCGCCGGATCTGATGTCGGCCAGCCCGCGCCTCGGCGACACGGAGATCTGGCGGTTCGTCGCCGACATCCACCACCCCGTGCATCTGCATCTGGTGGGGTTCCGGATCCTCTCGCGCGGCGGGCACGAACCCGGCCCGTTCGACGGTGGCGTCAAGGACACCGTGGACCTCGCCCCCGGCGAGTCGGTCGAGGTCATCGCCCGCTTCGACGGCTACCGCGGCCGCTACGTCTTCCACTGCCACAACGCCGAACACGAGGACATGGCGATGATGGCGAACTTCGAGGTGCTCTGAAACCGCGAGTGTGGCGATCTCGCGTGATCAGAGACGGAACTCGCGTGATCAGAGACGGATCTCGCGTGCTTGAAGGCGGAACTCGCGAGATCCGTCTCCAGACACGCGAGATCCGCCTTCAAGCACGTGTGTTCCGCCTTCAAGCACGCCGGACCGGGTTGGTCAGTTCGCCGACGCCCTCGATCGCCACCGTCACCTCGTCCCCTGGCTCCATCGGGCCGACCCCGGCCGGGCTGCCGGTGAGCACGACGTCGCCGGGGCGCAGGGTGAACCAGCGGGTCACCCAAGCGAGGATCTCGGGCACGCCGAAGATCATCTCCCTGGTGGTGGACCGTTGGGCGATCCGGTCGTTGATCCGGGTGGTCACCGCGAGATCTCCGTTCTCGACGCCGGTGGTGATCCAGGGTCCGAGCGGCAGGAACGTGTCGGCGCTCTTGGCCCGCGCCCACTGGCCGTCGGCCCGCCAGTCGTGCGCGGTGACGTCGTTGGCGCAGGTGTAGCCGAGGATGTGCGCCGCCGCGTCCTCGACGGTCAGGTTCCGCGCGGTCCTGCCGATGACGACGGCCAGTTCTCCCTCGTACTCCAGGCGTTCCACCTCGGACGGACGCAGGATCGGCTGCCCGGGACCGGTGACGGCGTTGGGAGCCTTGAGGAACAGGGCCGGCCGCTCCGGCCACGGGCGGCCCTTTTCCTTCAATTGACAGGGATAATTGCTGCCGACGCAGACGATCGTGCGCGGATCGCACGGCGCGAGCAGCCGGACACCGGACAGCGGGCCGACGACCTCACCGGGACCGGTGACAGGGTCGTAAGTGAGCACGAGGTCGTCGTCGACACATCCCGTCCGGGCGGTTCCCTCGACGTCGAAGCGGATCAGGCGCATGTCAGCCACCCAGCGCTTCGCGGACGAGTTCGAGCGGGTGCCACGCGGTCCGGCCCGCGCCGTGGAAGATCTGCTGGCGACACGAAACTCCGGTCGCGGCGACAAGTGTCTCAGCCGGTTCCTGTTCCAGGGCGGGGAAAAGCCGGTCGCGGCCGACGGCCATCGAGGTCTCGTAGTGTTCGGCCTCGAACCCGAACGAGCCCGCCATCCCACAGCAGCCGGAGTCGATCTCGGCCACCTCCAATCCTGGGATGCGGCGCAGGAGCGCCATCGTGGCGGCAGTCCCGACCTCGGCCTTCTGATGGCAGTGGCCGTGGAAGACCACCCGCCGCCCGCTGAGCCACGATCGCTCCGGCAACGCGAGCCTGCCGTCGTCGATGGCCTCGACGAGCAGTTCCTCGACCTGACGCACCCGTTCCTTGATCTGCTGTGCTTCGGGGAGTTCCGGGAGCAGCGCCAGGGTCTCGTCCCGCAAGGTGAACACACACGACGGCTCGCATCCCACGATCGGCGAACCCGGCTCGGTGTCGCGGGCCAGTGACGTCACCAGTCCGGTCGCCTTCTTCTTGGCGTCGTCGAGCAGGCCTTTGGACAGGCTCGATCGCCCACAGCAGCCGCCGGAAGCGAGTTCCACCGCCCAGCCCGCGCGTTCGAGAAGCTCAATGGCCGCCTTGCCGATCTGCGGTTCGGTGAAGGTGGTGAAGGAATCCGCCAGCCAGTTCACCGTTCCCGCCGTCCCGGGCGCGGTCGCCCGGCGGCGGTTCCAGCGCACGAGGTTGTCCCGCACGAACCTCGGCAGCGGCCGTTCCGCCTTGATGCCCACAGCTCGTTCCATCAGCTTGCGGAGCGGCCCGATCCGGCCGGGCACATTGGACAGCGGCGCGGTGGCCGAGCCCAGCCGGTTGAGGAACCTGATCGAGCCGAAGATCCGGGACCGCAGCGGCGTGCCGTGCAGTTCGTGGTGCTGGTGCAGGGTTTCGGCCTTGAGGGAGGCCATGTCGACGCTCATCGGGCATTCGCTCTTGCAGGCCTTGCACATCAGGCACAGGTCGAGGATCTCGTTGAGCCGTTCCCCGCCGAGCGCGGCCTTCGGATCGGGCTCGGAGAGCGCCTTGACCAGCGCGTTGGCGCGGCCCCGCGTGGAGTGCTCCTCCTGCAGGGTGACCTGGTACGACGGGCACATCACGCCGCCGGTGGTCTTGCGGCACAGCCCGATGTTCATGCAGCGGTCGGCGGCGTCGCGCATCCCGCCTCCGCCGATGACCTCGAACGACAGCGTCGTCCGCAGCGGCGGCGCGGGCGGCAGGGCGTCGCGGTCACGCAGGTTCTCGGTCATCGGAGGCGCGTCGACGATCTTGCCGGGGTTCATCGTGCCCGCCGGGTCGAACAGCTTCTTGACCTGGCGCATGGCTTCGTAGAGTTCGTCACCGAAGATCTCCCGGTTGAACTCCGAGCGCGCCAGGCCGTCCCCGTGTTCGGACGAGTTCACGCCGCCGAATTCCGCCACGAGGTCCTTGATCTTCTCCGCCACCACGCGCATCGTGTCGACCTGCGCGGGATCGGTGAGGTCGACGAACGGCCGGATGTGCAGGCAGCCGACCGAACAATGGCCGTAGAACCCGGCTTCGAGGCTGTGCTCGTCGAGGATCTCCTTGAACCGCGCGGTGTACTCCGCGAGGTGCTCGGGCGCGACGGCGGTGTCCTCGATGAACGCCAGCGGCCGTTTGGTGCCCTCGCCGGCGGCCATCAGCAGCCCGAGGCTGGACTTGCGCACCTTGAGCAACGCCGCCTGTTCGGCGGCCGTGACCAGCTTGAGCGTGTGATAGCCGTGCCCGTTGCGCTCCCACAGCGCGGCGATCTCGTCGAGTTTGGCCGCCAAGACGGTTTCGTCGTCGCCGGAGAAGGACACGAACAGCAATGCCGCCGGGTCGCCGACGAGGTGGTTGCCGAGGTCGGCGTACTCGATCTTCCGCCGTGACAGGTCGAGGATGGTCTTGTCCATCATCTCGACCTGATGCGGCTCGCAGCCGAGCGCGTCGAGCGTGGCCGAGATGGCGCCGTGCGTCGTCTCGAAATGCCCGACCGCGTAGACGGTCTTCTTCGGTTTGGGCACCAGATCGACTTCGATCCGCGTGGCCAGTACGAGCGTCCCTTCTGCTCCGACGACGAACTTGGCCAGGTCGAAGGGATTGCCGTCGCCGTATCCGGCGAGGCGGTCGAGCCGGTAACCGCAGGCGCGGCGCCAGAACACCGGCATCCCCTTGGCGATGGCGTCCTCGTGCGCCGTGACGAGGACGGGAAGTTCGCGGTAGATGCGGCCTTCGAGGGTGTCCGCCTCGGCGCGGCGCACGCGTTCGGTCTCACTCACCGGCTCGAATCGCGCGGTGGAGCCGTCGGCGAGGACGACGTCCAGCGCGCGGACGTGGTCGATGGTCATCCCGAAGGTGAGCGACCCGGAACCCGCCGAGTTGTTGCCCGCCATCCCGCCGATGGTGGCGCGGTTGCTGGTGGAGGTGTCGGGCCCGAACATCAGCCCGTGCGCGGCCGCCGCCTTGTTCAGCTGGTCCTGGACGACGCCGGGTTCGACGACGGCGGTGCGCGCGACGGGGTCGAGGTCGATGATCCGGTTCATGTGCCGGGACAGGTCGAGCACCAGGCCGGGGCCGACGGTCTGCCCGGCCAGGCTGGTGCCCGCCCCGCGCGGGACGACGGGCACGCCGAACTCCGCCGCGGTGGCGACGGCCGCGGCGACCTCCTCCTGATCGAGCGGGAACACGACACCGCGCGGCATGATCGAGTACATGCTCGCGTCGCGGGAGAACAGGTGGCGCGTGTAGTCGTCGAAGGCGACTTCGCCCTTGATCCGCGCGTGCAGCGCGTCTTCGAGCGGGCTGGTGCGGGTGAGTTCGGCGGTCATCGGCGGGCCCTCAGTCGTTCTGCAGCAGTTCGAGGGCGTCCTGCAGACCGCGCGGATCGGCGGGGGCACCGGCGAGCGACAGTCCCATTTGGACTCCCGCGAGGGTCCCGGCGAGCGTGAGATCGTTGAACGCGCCGAGATGCCCGATGCGGAAGATCTTCCCGGCGAGTTTCCCCAGTCCGGCGCCCAAGGACATGTCGAACCGGTCGAGGATGATCGCGCGGACCTTGTCGGCGTCGATCCCTTCGGGCATCAGGACCGCGGTCAGCGCGCCGGAATGCTCGCGCTCGTCCTGGCAGAGCACCTCCAGCCCCCAGCCGCGCACGGCGGCTCGCGTGGCGGCGGCGTGCCGGGCGTGGCGCGCGAAGACGTTCTCGAGACCCTCCTCGTAGAGCAGGCGCAGGGCTTCCCGCAGGCCGTACAGGAGGTTGGTGTTCGGGGTGTAGGGGAAGAAGCCGCGTTCGTTCGCCGCGAGCATCGGGCCCCAGTCCCAGAAGACCTTCGGCAAGGCCGCTGTCTTCGCGGCGTCGAGAGCCTTGTCGCTGATCGCGTTGAAACTCATGCCCGGCGGGAGCATCAGGCCTTTCTGTGAGCCCGCGACGGTGACGTCGACACCCCATTCGTCGTGCCGGTAGTCGATCGAGCCCAGCGACGAGATGGTGTCGACCAGCAGCAGCGCGGGATGTCCGGCGGAGTCGATCGCGGCGCGGATCTCCGGCACCCGGCTGGTGACGCCGGTGGAGGTCTCGTTGTGGACCACGCAGACGGCCTTGATCCGGTGCGCGGTGTCCGCGGCGAGCTTCGCGGCGACCACCTCGGGGTCGGCACCGTGCCGCCAGTCCCCCGGCACGAAGTCGACGTGCAGTCCGAGGCCCCGCGCCATCTCCTGCCACAGCGTGGCGAAGTGGCCGGTCTCGAAGGCCAGCACGGTGTCGCCGGGGGCGAGGGTGTTGGTCAGCGCCGCCTCCCACGCGCCGGTTCCGGTGGCGGGGTAGAAGACCACCGGGTTCGTGGTGCCGAAGACGGGCTTGATATCCCGCAGCAGCCCGGTCGCCAGCTCCTGGAACTCGGGTCCTCGGTGGTCGATGGTGGCCGCCGACATCGCCCGGAGCACCACGTCCGGGACGTTCGTCGGGCCCGGGATCTGCAGGAAGTGACGTCCGGCCGCGTATGTCATGTGCGCCTCCACGCTCGGCTTCGAGATGTTCCACAGAGCGAAACCTTGGTCTCGCTGCTTGAAAGGTATACCGTGTACCGAACTCCGTCGAGGGGGTACCCGGAACAAGTTCGACCCGATTCCCTGAATGTGTCAGCGCCGACCGCAGAGGATTCCGATGTCCATACAACTCGTCACAGTCGTGGCGCTCGCCCTGGTGTTCCTGATCGCGACCGTGCTTCCGGTCCACATGGGAGCGCTGGCGTTCGTCGCCGCATTCGTGATCGGCACGGCGTTCGCCGGGGAGAGCACCGACGACATCGTCTCGGGCTTCCCCGGCGATCTCTTCGTCATCCTGGTCGGGGTGACGCTGCTGTTCGCGATAGCCAAAGGCAACGGCACCGTCGACCGGCTCGTGCATCTGGTGGTGCGTGCCGTCGGCGGACGGATCGCTCTGATCCCCTGGGTGATGTTCGTGGTCACCGCGGCGCTGACCGCGGTCGGCGCGGTGGTGCCGGCGGCGGTGGCGATCATCGCCCCGATCGGCATGGGTTTCGCCCGCCGCTACTCGATCAACCCGCTGCTCATGGGCCTGCTGATCATCAACGGCGCCAGCGCGGGCGGCTTCTCCCCCATCAGCATCTTCGGCAGCATCGTCAACGGCGTCGTCGCGCGCGACAACCTGCCGAGCAGTCCGGGGCTGTTGTTCGCGTCTTCCTTCGCCTTCAACCTGGTGCTGAGTCTCGTGGTGTTCTTCCTCTTCGGCGGCCGCGAACTGATCCGCCGGTCTTCGACCGCCGGCACCCGGGTCGCCGCCGCGGCGACCGTGAGCGTTTCTTCGGCGGGCACGACGATCACCGTCGACCCGGACGAATCCACACCTTCCGGCGGCGGTACCGACGAGCCCGAGGAACGCCACCCGCTCACTCGCGACCACGTGTTCACCTTGATCGGGCTGGCGGCGCTCGCGGTGGGCGCGCTCGTGTTCAAACTGGACGTCGGTTTCACCGCGCTGACCGTGGCGACGGTGCTGTCCCTGGTCTCACCGGGGTCGGCCAAGGCCGCCGTCGGCGAAGTCGCGTGGCCGACGGTGCTGTTGATCTGCGGGATCGTCACCTTCGTCTCGCTGATGGAGCGGGTCGGCACGATCGACTGGCTGGGCAAGCTGGTGACACAGATCGGTTCGCCACTGCTGGCCGCGATCCTGATCTGCGCGATCGGCGCGGTGGTTTCGGCGTTCGCGTCGACGACCGGGATCCTCGGCGCGCTCATCCCCCTGGCCGTGCCGTTCCTGCTGGCGGGCGAGGTCGGTGCGGTCAGCATGATCATCGCGCTGGCGATCTCGTCGTCGGTGGTCGACTCGTCGCCGTTCTCCACCAGCGGCGCCCTGGTGGTGGCGAACGCGCCGGCGGGCCAGAACGACAGGGTGTTCCGGGGCCTGATGATCTGGGGCTTCAGCATGTGCGTGATCGCGCCCGTCACGACCTGGCTGCTGTTCATCCTGCCCGGCTGGGGCTGAGCGGGGTCCACATCGGACGGTCCGCGAAAGCCGTCCGATGTGGACTCTTCGCTAGCGGGAGCGGCGCTCGGCCAGCCAGCGCTCGGAGTCGGGAGTGCCGCCGTCGAGCCGGTCCACCACCTCGTCGAGGAAACTGCCGTGACCGTGGTCAGCGAGTGCCTTCAGCACCGCGTCGGGATCGCCGCCCTCGATGATCGTGAGCAGTTCGCGGTGCCGCTCGACGTTCTGCATCAGCGATTCGCCGTCACGACGGGCGCTGCGGTTGAGCGCCATGCACAACTGCATCTGCAGGGAAAGCGCGCGATAGGCCTCGGTGACCCGTTCGTGCCCGGCCAGCGCGACGATCGACTGGTGGAAGTCGTACTTGCGCTGCGTGAAGACGCCTTCGTCTCCGTCGAGGCCCGCTTGTTCGAAGGCGGCCAAGGCGTTCCGGCAGTCCTGCAGCCGCTCCGGTGAGCGGACCGGGACGCCGATCCGGACGGCGAAGGCTTCCAGCTCTTCGCGCAGGGTGATGATCTCGTAGACGTCGTGGCGGGTCAGGGGGCGGACGATGACACCGCGCCGCGGATGGGGCACGACGAGCCCCTCGAACGCCAGCACCTGCAACGCTTCGCGCAGCGGCGGGCGGGACACCCCGAGCCGCTCGGTGAGCTTGGCCTCGACCAAACGCGTGCCGGGCGGGAGTTCGCCGGAAAGTATCATCGCGCGCAGCGCCTGGGTGGCCAGATCGGCCATGCTCGGCGGCGCGACGATCCGGCCGTGCTCGTCCTGCACGGCGGCCGTGGAACTCGTGGTCATCCGAACCCCCTTATCTTCTGTATACGGTATATCAATCACTTTCCGTCGGCATGAGCGGTACGTCACCTCCTATTCGATTGGACTTTCCGTCCAGCGCTTATACAGTCAGTCTCGTGACCAACGAGCATCCGTATCCTCCGGCCTTCCGCAGCGGCGACCTGGTTTCCGTGTCCGGACGGCTCGGCGTGACCGAGACCGGGGAACTGGTCCCCGGCGGCTTCGACGCCGAATGCCCGCGCGCCTTCGCCAACCTCGACAGCGCGCTGCTTTCGGTGGGCGCCGGCCGGGCCGACGTGGTGAAGGTCGTCGTGTACCTGACCGACATCGCCGATCGCGACGGCCTCAACCGTGTGTACGAAGAGTTCTTCGCCGAGCCCCGGCCCGCTCGCACCTGCGTCGGAGTCGCGTCGCTCCCCTACGGCGGCGCCGTCGAAGTCGAGGCCCTCGCCCGGGTACGCGATGTCTGAGCAGGACGCGATCCTCGACGCGCTCGCCCCGGTGGCCGACGGCATCGCGGCGACGCTCGGCTCGTTCTGCGAGGTCGTGGTGCACGACTTCCGGCGCCCCGAGCAGTCGGTGGTGGCGATCGCCGGCTCGGTCACCGACCGCAGCGTCGGCGGGTCGATGAGCGAGATCGGCATGGGTCTGCTCGCCCGGGGCGACGACGCCGAAGACCAGCTGAACTACGTCACCAGGACGGCGTCCGGGAAGCTGGTGAAGTCCTCGACCATGCTGCTGCGCGACAGCGGCGGCTCGGTGTTCGGCGCCCTGTGCGTGAACCTCGACGTCACCGCGCTCGGCCAGCTCAAGACCCTCGTCGGCGAACTCGCCGACGTCGGCACCACCACCGAGACACCGACGACGACCTTCGGCGACGACGTGGACGCCGTCGTGGACGCGATCGTCGACGAACACCAGCTCCGGCTGAACAAACCCTGGACCGCGCTCAGCCGCGAAGAACGACTCGACCTGTTCCGCAGCCTGCACGCGCGCGGCGTCTTCGCCGTACGCCGGGCCGTGCCCCAGGTCGCGGCCCGGATCGGGATCTCCCGGGCCTCCGCTTACAACTATCTCGCCGAAATCCGTGATCAAGGAGCATCATGACCGCCCCCGTGACCATCGACGACATCCGCGACGCCGCCGCCCGCCTGGCCGGTGTCGCGCACCGGACCCCGGTCGTGCGTTCCCGTACCCTCGACGACCTCGTCGGCGCCGAGGTCTTCATCAAGTGCGAGAACCTCCAGCGCGTCGGGGCTTTCAAGTTCCGTGGCGCGTACAACGCCGCCTCCCGGCTCACGCCGGAGCAGCTGGCGAAGGGCATCGCCGCCTACTCCTCGGGCAACCACGCGCAGGCCGTCGCGCTGGCCGCGCGGGAACTCGGGAGCAGCGCGGTCATCCTGATCCCGGAGGACACCCCGCAGTCCAAAAAGGACGCCACCGCGGGGTACGGCGCCGAGATCGTCACCTACGACCGGTACACCGGTGACCGCGTCGCGATCGGCGAGGCGCTGGCGGCCGACCGGGGTCTCGCGCTCATCCCGCCGTACGAGCACCCGCACGTGATCGCCGGACAGGGCACCGCGGCGCTGGAACTGCTGGAGGACACCGACTCCCTGGACACTCTCGTCGTCCCGGTCGGCGGCGGTGGCCTGATCGCGGGTAGCTCGACCGCCGCGAAGGCCGTACGGCCCGGCATCCGGGTCGTCGGTGTCGAACCCGCCGAAGGTGACGACACCAAGCGCTCGCTGGAAGCGGGCGAACGCGTGTCGATCCCGGTCCCGCGGACGATCGCCGACGGCCAGGCGGCCTCGATCCCCGGCGAGCTGACGTTCTCGATCAACCAGCGGCTCGTCGACGACATCGCGCTGGTCACCGACGACCAGGTCCGGGACGCGATGCGGTTCGCGTTCGAGCGGCTGAAGCTCGTCATGGAGCCCAGCGGGGCGACCGGTCTCGCGGCGCTGCTCAGCAAGCAGATCCCCGTTTCGGGCCGGGTCGGGGTGATCATCAGCGGCGGGAACGTCAGCCCGGAACGCTTCGCCGAACTGATCGCCCCCTGACCTGACGCATTTCGTCCTCTGAACGCGGTAGTCCGTGAAGGACTCCTTGAGGGACTCTGGGTCCCTCAAGGAGTCCTTCACGGACTTGGGTCAGAGGCCGAGGCCGCCCGCCAGCACCGGCCACGAGTTCCGCAGCGCCCGTTGCCAGTAGGGCCAGCTGTGCGTGCCGTCGCCGTAGTAGTCGACGGTCACCGGAATCCCCTTGGCCTTCAACCGATCCGTGAAACTCACCGACGAAGCCAGCGCCTCGGGCTCGAAGAAGTCGGACTGGCCCGGCGGGTCGAGCGGGCCGGTCTTCCCGTTCCCGCAGGAGATGTAGAGCGTCGTGCCGCGCAGGTCGTCGACGTGGTCGAACGGGTTGTTGGCCGACCAGATCGGCCGCATCCCCCAACTGTCGCCCCAGAGTTCCAGGTAGTTGAAGATCCCCGCGCGGGCCAGGATCCCCTGGATGAACAGCGGGGCTCCCTGGTTGAGCGTGTTCGGCACGCCGCTGTAGGACGCCGCCGCGGTGAACATCCCCTTGTGCTTGTACGAATACGCGAGCGCGCCGTAGCCGCCGATCGACAGTCCGGCGATCGCGCGGCGCGTGCCGGCCCGGTAGCCGCGTTCGACGATCTGCCGGACCTCCAGGGTGTGGAAGGTGTCCCAGTCCGGAGTGCTCTTGAGGCCGAAGTTCCACCACTTGGTGTACATCCCGGCGGGGCCGCCGGTCGGCATGACGACGAGGGCGTCCTTGTCCGCGGTGAACGCCTTCACGTCGGTGAACTGGTCCCACGAGCGGTAGTCCACCGGTTCGCAGCAGCCGTGCAGCAGGTACAACGTGGGCCAGGTCCGCGCGGGTTGCGCGGCCCAGCCGGTCGGGACCAGCAGGCGGACCATGCCGGTGGTGCCGAGCGCGGGCGAGCTGATCTTGAGGTCGACGGTACGCGCGTCGAGCCAGGTCTCCTCGACGACTTTCGCGCCGTTGTCGGCGGTGACCTGTACGGGCGCGGCGACCGCGGGGATCGAGCTTCCGAGCAGGGCGACCATCGACAACATCAGCGGACCCCACCACCGCCTTCGGTTCATCACTTCTCCTCGCTCACAAAGGGATGTTTCCGTGCTTCTTGGCCGGGAGGGTCTGCCGTTTGGTCCGCAGCGCCCACAGGGCCCTCGCCACGTGCAGGCGCGTCTGCGACGGTGCGATGACCTGGTCGACGTAGCCGCGTTCCGCCGCCAGGTAAGGGTTCGAGTGCCGTTCGCGGTACGCCTCGGTGAGACGTCTCCGTTCGGCCGACCGCTGTTCCGGCGGCAGCCCGGCCAGTTCGCGCCGGTGCAGCACCCGCACCGCGCCCTCCGCGCCCATGACCGCGATCTCCGCGGTGGGCCACGCCAGGTTGACGTCGGCGCCGAGATGCTTCGACCCCATCACCGCGTACCCGCCGCCGTAGGCCTTGCGGATCACCACGGTCACCTTCGGCACGGTCGCCTCGGCGTAGGCGTAGATCAGTTTCGCCCCGCGCCGGATGATCCCGTGCCGTTCCTGGGCTTCCCCGGGCAGATAGCCGGGAACGTCGGCGAGGGTGAGGATCGGGATCCCGAAGGCGTCGCAGAACCGCACGAACCGCGCGGCCTTCTCCGAGGCGTCGATGTCGATCACACCGGCCTGATGCCGCGGCTGGTTGGCCACGACGCCGACCGTCCTGCCCCGCACCCGGCCGAACGCGCAGATCATGTTCGGCGCGAAGGCGCCGTGCACCTCGGTGAACTCGCCGTCGTCGACGAGGCGGACGATCACCTCGGTCATGTCGTAGGCCTGGTTCAGCGAATCGGGCACCAGGCGGTCGAGTTCGAGATCGGCGGCGGTGAGGTCGGGAGCGGTGTCGTCGGCGTACTCCGGGACGACGTCGAGGTTGTTGGACGGCAGGTAGCCGAGCAGCGTCCGCACCCAGTCGATCGCGTCATCCTCGTCGGTGGCCCGGTAGTGCGCGTTCCCGGAGATCTCGGTGTTCACCGCGGCCCCGCCGAGCTGCTGGGCGGTGACCCGCTCGCCGCTGACGGCGTGCACGACGTCCGGCCCGGTGACGAACATGTGCGCGGTCTCGTCGACCATCACCGTGAAGTCCGTGATCGCCGGTGAATAGACCGCGCCGCCCGCGCAAGGGCCCATGATCAGCGAGATCTGCGGGATGACACCGGACGCCAGCGCGTTGCGCCGCCCGAGTTCGGCGTAGTAGGCCAGCGAGACGACGCCTTCCTGGATCCGGGCGCCGCCGGAGTCGTTGATCCCCACCACCGGGCAGCCCAGCGTCATCGCCAGATCCATCACCTTGAGGACCTTCTCGCCGAAGACCTCGCCCATGCTGCCGCCGAACACGGTGAAGTCCTGGGAGAACACGCAGATCTGCCTGCCGTCGACCGTGCCGTGCCCGGTCACCACGCCGTCGCCGTAGGGCCGGTGGGCGTCCATCCCGAACTCCGTGCACCGGTGCCGCGCGAACTGGTCGAGCTCGACGAAGGAGCCCGGGTCCAGCAACAGTTCGACGCGTTCGCGCGCGGTCAGCTTGCCCTTGGCGTGCTGCCGGTCGACGGCTCGTTTCTCGGCGATCCGGACGGCTTCGTCCTGGCGGGCGGCGAGGTCGGCGATGCGGAACGCCGTCGTCGGGGTGAACGGGACGTCGGTCATGGCCGCGCCGCTCTCGGTGCCGCGAGCCGCGCCGCCAGCGCCCCGGCGACCACTTCGACGTGCGGCGGGTCGATCATCGACAGGTGATCACCGGGGACGCGCACGACCTCCAGATCGGCGCAGAAAGCGTCCCAGCCGAGGGCGTCGTCGGTCCGGAGATAGCGCGGGTCGAGCGTGGTCGTCAGCGGATGTGGTTCCTGCGCCCGCAGCAACAGCACCGGCCCGGCGTAGGGTTCCGGGGCGTAGCGTTCGGCCACCCGCGCGTCCACATAGGACTCGTACTGGTGCCGCAGCACCCCTTGGCCCATCCCGGGCACTCGCGCGGCCAGCTCGCCGATCACCAGCCGGATCTGTTCGTCGTCACCGAGCCGGAGGAGGTCCTCGCGCGGGATCTCCAGGGGAACGCCGTAAGTCCGCTCGACGTGTTCGGCGAATCGGGCGAAGCGGTCCAGCAGGATCTCCTGCGCCGGAATCCCGGGCGCGGGCAACGGCAGGATGCTGTCGATCATGACCACGAGGTCGACCCGCTCCCCCGCCGCCGTCAGCCGCCGGGCCGTCTCGTAGGCGAGGCAGCCGCCGAACGACCAGCCGCCCAGCCGGTACGGCCCGTGTGGCTGGATTTCCCGGATCAGCTCCAGGTAGCACTCGGCCTTGCCCTCGACGGTGTTCTCTTCGTCGATCCGTTCGAGCCCGTAAACAGACCTGCCCTCGGGCAGCAGGCGGACGAGTCCGTCGTAGACGCTCGTCGGGCCACCCGCCGGATGGAACAGGAACAGCGGATCCGCGCCGCCCTCGCGCAACGGCCGGACCGGGCAGCCCCCGCGACCCTCGATCCGGTCGCGCAGCAGGTCGGCCACCGCGGCGATGGTCGGTGTGGCGAAGAGCCGATCGGGGACGGCTCCGAGCTCCCCGGCGAACACGGCGCGCAGCCGATCGGCTGCTTCGGCGTCGCCACCCACCGCGAAGAAGTCGTCGTGGACACCGGGCTCGGCGCCGCCCAGTTCCGCCTGCCAATGCCGGGCGACCCAGCGTTCGGCCGGGTCCCGGGGCCCGACCGCCGCACCCGGGCCGGCCGGCCGCGCGCCTGTCTCGCCGAATCCTGCCTGGTCGGCGAGATGGTCGGCGAGTTCGGCGAGGCTGGCTCCGCGCAGAAGCAGCGGAATCGGCAACGGCAGGCCGAAATCGCGTTCCACGACGCCTTTGGCGCGCATGGCGGTGAGCGAGTCCAGGCCGAGCCGGGTGAGTGACGTGTGCCTGTCGATCCCGTCCGCGGCGAGGCCGAGCATCCCGGCGACGAGCCCGGCCAGGTAGTCGGCCAGCATCTCGCGGGCGGCTTCCGGCAGGACCGCCCGCAGCGCCTCCAGTCCGTCCCATGTGGACGGTCCGGTGTCCGGTTCTTCCTTCGGCACCAAGATCTCGAAGAACGGCCGTGCGGCCAGTCCCGGGAACAGGGCCAGCACGGTTCCGGCGTCGACGCGGGCGATCCCGGTCGCCGCCCGGTCACGCGCCAGCACGGCATCCATCGCCGCCAGGGCCTCCTCCGTACCGAGCGGTTCGAGCACCGGGTTGCGGTTGCCGACAGCCGCTCCGGCCTCGCCCCAGGCTCCCCAGCCGATGGTCGCCGCGGGCAGGCCGGCGGCCCGGCGCCACGCGACGAGCGCGTCCACCCAGGCGTTCGCGGTGGCGTAGGCGGTCTGCCCCGGCGATCCGAACATCGCGGCCGCCGACGAGTACGTCAGCCACCAGTCGAGGTCGTGTCCGGCCGTCGCCTCGTGCAGCCGCCACGCTCCGAGCGCTTTCGCCCGCCAGACGGCTTCGACCGCGCTGATCTCGACGGAGACGGCCGCGCCGTCGGACAGGACACCGGCCGCGTGCAGCACGCCACGCAACGGCATCCCGCCGTCCGTGGCGGCCGCGACCAGTTCCTCGGCCGTTCCCGGATCGGCGATGTCGCCCGCGATCACCCGGACGTCGGCGCCCAGCTCACGCAGATCCGCCAGCATCGGTTCGACCTCGGAGCTCGCGCCACGACGACCGGAGAGGACGAGCCTGGTCGCGCCGCGTTTCGCGAGCCAGTCCGCCGCGACCAGACCGAGTCCGCCCAGGCCGCCGGTGATGACGTACGCGCCTTCGCGCACCACGGGTTTGTCGCCGGGGCCGCCGAGTTCCGGGCGGTCCAGGACCCGCGTGTACCGGACGCCTTCGCGCCACGCGATCTCGTCGTCCGGCGCCTCCGCGCGGATCTCGGCGACCAGCCTGCCCGCCCACAGCCGGGCGGGGACCTGCTCGGCGTCGAAGTCGACCTGACTCGCCCGCAGCTCGGGGTGTTCGAAGGCGAGCACCCGGACCAAGCCGCGCAGCCACGCCTGGCCGGGATCACCGCACTCGCCGGCTTCGATCGCCGAGGCGCCGGCGCTGACCAGCCACAACCGCGGCGGGGTCGGCGCTCCGGCCAGCTCGGCGACCACCCCGGAGAGCGCGGCGACCGTCCGCGGGGCCACCAGCGGATCCGACGGCGGGACACAGACGAGCACCCCCGCCACTTCCCGGGACCCCACGAGCTCCGCCAACGCGGCGCGATCTCCGAGCGGCGCGGTCGCCATCTCGTCCCCGGACTCGGTGAGCAGATCACGCAACGCCGTCAGCCAAGGCACGCCCTCGTGCAGGACGGCCCAGTGGCGTGCGCCCGGTTTCCCCGCCGGGAGGTCGGTCTGCCGCCAGACCGTTTCGAACAGCAGGTCCGTCATCGGCACCGGCAGGGCCGATCGCTGGAACCGGCGGCAGTAGACCTCGCGGAACTCGACCAGGACGACGTCGTCGGCGTCGACCAGCTGGACGCCGCCGACCAGGCCGTCACCGGCCGGGTCGAGGGAGTCGAGCACGGCGTCCACCCGGACGCCCCGGCCCGGGTCGCCCGCGAGGACGACCTCGCCCAAGGTCAGCGGCAGGAAGACTCCCTCGGCTTCGCGCAGCGCGTCCCCGGCGGCCGCGGCCAGCGCGTGCAGGCAAGCGTCCGCGATCACCGGGTGCAGGACATAGGCCGGATGGTCGACGGGCAAGGTGATCGACGCCGACGCCCGGCCAGGCTCCGCGAAGACACCGCTCAGCCCGCGGAAAGCGGGACCGTAGCTCTGTCCCATCCCGGCCAGCGTCCGGTAGAGATCGAGAGGCCGGGCGTCCTCGGTGACAGCGCCGAACGGCACCACCGACGTCTCCCCGTCGCGGACGCGGGCCGTGGCGTGCCGGATCCAGCCGCCGCCCGCGGATCGCGCGTAGACGTCCACTTCGGACGGTCCGGAACCGGTGCTCAGGCTGGTCGTCACCTCGGTGTGCGCGGCGAGCGGCAGCACCCGGTGCAGTTCGAGCCCGCCGACGCGCAGTTGCCCACCGGGCCGCAGGACCGCCTTGGCCGCCGCGAGCGCCAGTTCGAGGAACCCGGCGGCCGGGAACAACGCGACCCCCATCGCCGCGTGATCGGCGAGCCAGGGCAGCACCTCCGTCCCGACGTCCGCGTTCCACAGGTGCCCGCCACCGGTCGGCTGTTCGATGTGGACGCCCAGCAACGGGTGCGTGCCACCGGATCCGGGCCGGGCGGCCGGGCGCCGCGGCCAGAACCGTTCATGCCGCCAGCGCGGGCCGGGCAGCTCGACCGGGACCGGACGAGGACCCCGGGCGTCGAGCACGCCCGGCACGCCGAGGGTGTACAGCCGGGCGAGTGTGGTCAGGAAGGCCGTCCGTTCGTCGATCTTGCGGCTCGCCGAGGGCAGCGCGAGCGCCCCGGTGCTCTGCTCGATCGCGGCGAGCGCCACCGGATGCGGGGAGATCTCGACGAACACGCCGTACCCGTCGGCGGTCGCCGCCGCCAGCGCCTGGCTGAACCGGACCGGACGGCGCAGGTTCGCCGCCCAGTACTCGACATCGAACGTCGGCGACCACAGTGGATCGTCGAGAACGCTGCTGTAGCAAGGAATCTCGGCCGGTCGCGGCGCGAGTCCGTCGAGCTCGGCACGGAACCGGTCGAGGACGGCGTCGACGGCCTCCGAATGCCCGGCACCCCCGACCGGCAGGCGTCTCGCCAGTCTGCCGAGGCTTTCGACGTGCGAGACCAGGGCCTCGACCTGTTCGGCGTCGCCGCTGACGGTGCACTGGACCGGCGAGGCGTAGACCGCGACGGTGATGCCGGGGAACTCCGCTTCCAGCTCGGCCAGTTCGGCCGGGGAAAGCTCGACCACCGCCATCGCGCCGACGCCGCTCGCGTCGACCTCGGAGAGCAACCGGGCCCGCGTGGTCATCACGCGCAGGCCGTCGGCGACGTCCAGCGCCCCCGCGATCACGGCGGCCGCGACTTCGCCCATCGAATGCCCGAGCACCGCGTCCGGGACGACGCCGTGCGCGCGCCAGAGTCCCGCGAGGGCGAGCTGCATGCCGAACAGCGCGAGTTGCGTCGCGCCGAGATCCGGCAGGTCACGCTCGCCGGCGAGCACCGAGCGCAGGGAGAACCCGGCTTTCTCGCGGAACACCGGTTCGAGTGCCTCCACCTCGGCGCGGAACGCGGGCTCGGTCCGCAGCAGGAGACGGCCCATGCCGGGCCACTGCGAGCCGTAGCCGGAGAAGACGAACACGAGGTCGGGCACGGGCCCGGCTTCGGCGGCGGTCATTTCGCGCAGCGCGGCGGCGAGCCGGTCACGGTCCTGGGCGACGACCGCCCCGCGGATGGGCAGGTGGTCCCGCCCTCGCGCCAGCGTCGCGGCGACGACGTCCAGCGGTACCTCACGGTGGTCTTCGAGCCAGGCCGCCAGGTCGGCGGCCCTTGTCCGGAGCACCTCGGGCGACCGTGCCGACAGCGCGAACACCCGCGGGCCTTCGGTTTCCTTCCCACGGGTGGGGAACGACGCGGCGGGCCACTCTTCGAGGACGACGTGGGCGTTGGTGCCGCCGAAGCCGAACGCGGAGACCCCGGCGCGGGCGACACCGGAGTAGCGGGGCCAGTCCGCCCCGGTGCCGACCACACGGAGACCGAGTCCGGTGAAGTCGATGTGCGGACTGGGTTCCCGGTAGTGCGGGGTCGGCGGCAGCCGCCGGTGGACCATCGCGAGGACGACCTTGATCAGCCCGGCGATCCCCGCCGCGCCTTCGAGATGGCCCAGGTTCCCCTTGACCGAGCCGATCAGGAGCGGGCGGGCGGCTTCACGTCCGGTTCCGAGTACCTCGCCGAGCGAGCCGGCCTCGATGGGGTCCCCCAGCGCGGTGCCGGTCCCGTGCGCCTCCACGTAGTCCACAGAGGACGGTTCGACCCCCGCCGCCGCGTACGCCTCCCGCAACAGGGCGGCCTGCGCACGGGGACTGGGCGCGACGAGACCGTTGGACCGGCCGTCGGAGTTCACCGCGCTGCCGCGGATCACCGCGAGCACCCGGTCCCCCGCGCGACGGGCGGCCTTCAGCGGTTTGAGCACGACGACACCACAGCCCTCGCCTCGGGCGATGCCGTCGGCGGCGGCGTCGAACGGTTTGCAGTGACCGTCCGGGGCCAGCACTCCGGCCCGCCGGAAGGTGGCGGTGACGGCGGGGGTGAGCAGCAGGTTCACCCCCGCGACGAGCGCCGTCCCGCATTCACCGCGGCGCAGGCTCTGCACCGCCTGGTGCACCGCCACCAGCGACGACGAACAGGCCGTGTCGAGGGTGAGACTGGGCCCGCGCAGGTCGAACAGGTACGAGAGCCGGTTGGCGGCGATGCTCGTCGCGGCGCCGGTGGCGGACCAGACGTCGACGGCGGCGGGATCGGTCATGGTCAGGTGGCCGTACTCGCCCGCCGAGAGCCCGACGAAGACCCCGGTGCGGCTTCCTCGCAGCGTCGACGGCGGGATCCCGGCGTGTTCCAGTGCCGCCCAGGTGACTTCGAGCAGCATCCGCTGCTGGGGATCCATCGCTTCGGCCTCGCCCGGGACGATGCCGAAGAAGTCGGCGTCGAACCCGGCGATGTCGTCGAGGAAACCACCGCGGCCGAAGTCTTCCTCCCAGCGCCCTTCGGGAATGTCGCGGATGCCGTCGCGGCCGACGTCCAGGAAGCGCCAGTACTGCTCCGGCGACTCGGTACCGCCGGGCAGGCGGCAGCCGATGCCGACGATCGCGATCGGTTCCTCTTCCCGGGCCTCACCGGTAGCGGCCACCGGTGGCTCCACTGTGGACAGATAGTCGGCGAGGGCGGCGATCGTCGGATGTTCCCAGACCAGGGTCGGCGCCAGCGGACGGCCGAGGTACCGGCCGAGGTCCGCGGCCAGCTCCATCGACTCGCGCGACGAAAGCCCGCTTTCGTGCAATGGCCGGTCCGGGTCCGCGGGCAGCCCCGTGCGGTCCGCCACCCACGCGATGAGCCAGACCCGGATCCCCGCGGTCATCCGAGCCGCCGCGCGGTCAGCACACCGTCCACATAGGATTTCCGGCACAGGGCACGGCTGATCTTCCCGCTGGAGGTGCGCGGCACTTCGCCCGGCGCGAGGAAGACGACGTCGTACGGGCGCAGGCCGTGCGCGGTCGAAACCGTCCTGCGGATCTCCGCGGCCGCCACGGCGACGTCGGCCTCGGTCCCCTTGGCCTGTTCCACCACCACGACCGCCGCTTCGCCGTCTTCGCGCTCGATCGCGAAGGCCGCGGCGGAATGCGGGCGGACCGCGGGGTGGGTCTCGACGGTCTGCTCGACGTCCTGCGGATAGTGGTTGCGGCCGTCGACGATGACGAGATCCTTCAGCCTGCCGGTCATGAACAGCTCGCCGTCGTGGCGCACGCCGAGGTCTCCGGTCGCCAGCCAGCCCGCGCCGGAGTCCGGATCGATCGGCGGCAGGCCGAAGACGGCGACGGACTCGCTGGGCAATCCCCAGTAGCCCACGCCGACGTTCGGGCCGTTGACCTGGATCTCCCCTACCCGGCCCGGTTCGACCAGCGCGCCGGTGACCGGGTCGGCGATGCGAACCCGTTGCCCGGCGGGGAAACCGCAGGAGACGAGCGTGGTGGACGCGGCGCCGGGAGCGGCGGGGGCCGCCAGTCCGGCGGCGAGCCGGTCGCGGTCGAAGGTGACCTGCCGGGGCGCCTTGCCCGCCTCGGTGACGGAGACGAGCACCGTGGCCTCGGCCAGCCCGTAGGAGGAGCGATGGACCTCGGGACGCAGCCCGCAGTCCGCGAAGGCGCCGTGGAACTTCGCGATGGTCGCGGGCAGGACCGGCTCGCTGCCGTTGATCAGCGAGACGACCCGGCTCAGTTCGAGGTAGCTCTTCTCTGCTTCGGTCACGCGGGAAGCGCTGTACGCGTAGGCGAAATTGGGTGCCGCGCTGATCGCGCCGGGACTGGCCGAGAGGGCGCGCAGCCAGCGGGACGGGCGTTCGAGGAACGCGAGCGGATCCATCAGGACCGAGGCCACACCGGCGGCCATCGGCGCGCCGATGCCGAGGATCAGGCCCATGTCGTGGAAGAGTGGCAGCCAGCTGACGGTGGACGTCGTCCCGGTCTCGATCGCGTAGGCGTCGCAGGCCTGGCGGGCGTTGGTGAGCGCGTTGCGATGGGTCAGCATCACGCCGGCCGGGGTCCGCGTGGAACCGGACGTGTACTGGAGGTACGCCAGTGCGTCAGGTTCCGGTCGCGGCCAGGAACGTTCACCGGCCGCGACCGAAGCAGAGGTGTCGACGGCGAGCACGGCGGGCCGCTCGATCGCCGTCGAGGCGAGGAAATCGGCGACGGCGTCGATTCCGTCGGTGGTCGTGAGCACGACCCGCGGCGCGCAATCGGCGAGTACCGCGGTCAGCCTGCCCGCGTGTCCGGGGAGGTCCGGGGCGAACAGCGGGACCGCGACCAGCCCGGCCCGGATCGCGCCGAGGAACGCGACGACGTAGTCGGCCGACTGGCGCGCCAGGATCGCCGCCCGCTCCCCCGGGGCGGCGAAGGTGACCAGGCGGGTGGCGAGGGCCTCGACGCGGTCGTCGAGTTCGCGCCAGGACAGGGTGACCGCCCGGCCGTCCGCACCGGCGCGGTGGTCGAGGTAGGTCACCGCGACCTCGTCGCCGAGCCGCCGCGCCCAGTACTCCAACAGGGTCGCGAAAGACTCCCCGGCGGGTGCGCCGTCCTGGCCGCGGGCGGCGACGACCGTTTCCGAAATGGTTTCCATGGCCCCTCGTTTGACGACGTGAGCAGGAGCGGGTGAATGCGGAACGGCGCCGTTGCCGAAAGCGGATTCCATTCCGGAGACCGTTCTTTTCTCTGCCCGGAACTGTATGGATCATCCGCGAAGAGTGTCAATGAAAGGGCCGTGAAACGCTGACGGCGGTGCGGCCGTGCTCACCGGGAAGAGAGAAACAGGGCACCCCGCTTGTCACTTCGGGACGGACTTTGCCCCGCCCGCGGGTTCAGCAACCGGAGCGCGAGGAGCGCGCCGAGGATCTCCAGTCCCGCCGCGGTCAGCAAGCCCGCCGTGTAACCGTCGGCCAGCGCGGACACGGCACCTTCGTCGAGCCGCGCCGTACGCACCACCGCCAGTACGGCCCCGATCAGCGCGACGCCCAGCGCGCTCGACAGCTCCCTGGACGCGGTGAGCAGCCCGGAGGCGGTGCCCGCGTGCCGTTCCGCCACGATTTCCAGCGCGTACGAGGTCAGCGGTGTGGTCAAGGCCGATCCGGCCCCGATCAGCACCAGCCCGGGAATCCTCGGGAGGACCTCCGGGACGTGGTTGACCGCGGCGACCGCCAGCAGGCCCACCGCCACCGTGCCCAGCCCCGTCGCGACGGTCCGATGTGGACCGAACCGCGGCACGGCCCAGGGCACCAGCGGGGTCGCGGCGACGACCGCGATCGCCACCACGACCAGCGGCGACCCGGCGAGGACCGGCCCGAGCCCGAGGGATTCCTGATGCAGCAACGGGGTGAAGAAGAAGACTCCCGAGACTCCCAGCCCCCACAGCAACTGCACGACGAGCGCGCCGGAGAAGACCCGCTGACCGGTCAGTTCGCCGGGTACCAGCCGGTCTCGCGCGCGTCTTTCCCTGAGCACGAACCAGATCGCGAAGCCTATTCCCGCGACCCCGGACATCGCGGGCACCAAGACGTCACCCTCGCCCAGTTCCACGACGGCGGCGGTGACCAGGACCATCCCGGTGGTCGCCACCAGCATCGAGAGCACGGCGGGCCGGCCCGCGGCCGGATCGCGACCCGCGACGGCGACCTTGCGCAACAGAGCCAGCATCGCCGCCACGAACGGGAGATTGACGAAGAAGATCCAGCCCCAGCCCAGGTACTCGCTGAGCACGCCGCCGAGTGTCGGGCCGAGCGCCAGCGCGACCGCGAGGCAGGCTGTCCAGACCGTCGCGCCGACCGCGCGTCTTCGCTCGTCGAGGTTGGTGCGGAGCAGGCTGAGCAGGGCCGGGACCAGGAACGCGGCGGCGGCGCCCTGCAGTACTCGCGCGGAGATGACGAGCCACGCCGTCGTGGCCAGCCCTCCGACGGCCGCTCCGGCGCCGAACGCGAGCAGCCCTGCCCGCAGGGTCGCGGCCTGTCCCCAGCGGTCCACGAGCGTGCCCGCGACCGGCAGGAGCCCGGCGAACGGGAGCATGTACCCGATGCTCACCCATTGCAGCGTGGGCAGATCGAGTGCGAGGTCACGGGCGATGGACGGCGCGCCCGCCGCGACGATCGTGTTGTCGAGCGTGGTGACGAAAGCCCCGAGCGCGATCATGACCAGCGTCGGCCGCATTTTCACTCCTCGCGAGTGGTAATGACGATTCGAACCGTCTTTACCACTCGCGAAACCCGCACTCTCACTCACGTGACAATTTCCGCCGCGCCCGTTGATACTCGTGACAGGAACTCCTTCCGGCGGTTGCCGAATTCCTCACTCGTGTGAGTACATGGCGTGCTCGTACGTCGTCGTGCGGCAAGGAGTAGCCATGACCCGAACGGCCGCACAGCGGCTCTGGTGTTCGCTGCCCGACGAGGTGGCGCGGCGCTTCCGGCCGCATGCCGACCCGCTCGCGCGGCGCATCCTGGAGGAGATCCAGCAGGCGGTCCCCGAGTACGGGAAGCCGCTAGAGGGCGAGTTCGGCCGGGTCATCGTGCGCGCGATCGAACAAGCGGTGGTCAGCTGCATCGACAGCATCGGCGACCTCGGCGCGCCCCCGGACGACTGGGTGCGGCTGTTCGTCGAGGTCGGCAAGCGGGTGCACCGCGACGGCGGAAGCCTGAACACGCTGCAAGCCGCCTACCGCGCGGGCGGCCGCGCGGCGCTGCGTTATGTGGCGAAGTTCGGGCAGGCGCACCGCCTTCCCCCGGCGGTCCTCTGCATCGGCGCGGAGGCGATCTTCGCCTACGTGGACGAGATCTCGTCGCATTCGGTGGAGGGCTACACGCTCGCGCAGGCGACCGCGACCGGCACACTGGAGAGGAGGCGAAGACGGCTGCTCGAACTGCTGCTCGCCACTCCCCCGTCGTCCCCCGCCACTCTCGCGACGATGGCGGAAGCCGCGAAGTGGGAGATGCCGGACAGGGTCTGCGTCGTGGCGCTCGACCCGCGCGCCGAACAACACCGGATCCCCGCGCCGCGCGTCGCCGACGACGTCCTGCTCGATCTGGAAGGCAACGAACCCTGTTTGCTCACCCCGGATCCGGGCCGCGATCTGCGCGATCTCGACGGCAGGCTCCCCGGCTGGCGCGCCGCCGTCGGCCCCCGGGTCCATCCGGCCGACGCCGCGAAGTCGCTGCGGTGGGCTCGGCGCACCCTCGATCTGGTGAGCCGCGGCGTGATCGAAGACCGCGCGGTGATCCGCACTTCGGACCATCTGGCCACCCATTGGCTCCTGCTCGACCGCTTCCTGCTCGACGAGGTTTCGGACAAGGTGCTCGCGCCGTTCTCCGGGTTGACGGTGAAACAGCAGATTCGGCTGGCGGAGACGTTGCTGGCCTGGCTGGAGCACAACGGGAGCACGCCGGACATCGCGCAGGCGCTCGCGATCCACCCGCAGACGGTGCGCTACCGGGTCAGCCAGCTGAGCGACCTGTTCGGGGACAGCCTGGCGGATCCCGCGCGACGCCTCGAACTCCAGATGGCCTTGCGGGCACATCAGTTACTGGGCACCCGGCCGCCGGAAGAGTCCACTTCGGACGATCAGTGAGCGGGGCAGGGTCGGTCGTGAGTGGCGATTCGTCCTGTTGGAAGGCAAGGCAAATATGTCGTGATCGAGTCTCCTGCCGAGCATGGCCTTCGCGGCGCGGACCGACCTGGCCGGGTGAGCCGGTCGCGACCTTGACCGTCCACAAGGGACACTTGTTCCAAGTGTAACGCCCGTTTTGGTCACTTTGCGTGGCTTTGCGAGGGGTCGTGAGTGGCAAAGAGGGTTCTAACCCTCCTTGCC